>JBBRDD010000043.1:0-28350 GCA_038204235.1 Desulfobulbales bacterium | reverse complement strand
ACTGGTGGCAGTCACCAAAGCCATTGTGCCAAATCACCAACACCAAAGAAAAGGTGTCCTCCATCTTCAAATTTTTTTCTTTTTCAGTGAGAGAAGTCAGATATTGTAACAACAAGAGCTTTTCCTCTTTTGGCAATGTCTCGACTCTGTATCGTACAGACCTTAATCATTGAGTTGAAAGCACGATAGGGGGGGGAGGAGCTTATACACCTGCGGTAGTTTTCAACAGTGGCAACAAAACCTCAAGCGCGGCATCGCACAGGCGTTTATCTTTTTCCAGTCGTGGGGAAAATTACCGCTGAATCTGGGGCTGTCCGTACAGCCTCACCGAGTCTCTGCCGTTTTTTTTGACGGCAAAAAGAGCGTGGTCCGCTGCCCCGAGAAGTCCGCGCACGTCTTTGGCATGATCGGGGAAGGTGGCGATTCCGAAGCTGGCTTGCAGACGGACCTCGACTCCCTGATCGCGAAGGTAGACGCTTTGCTTTATCCGCTGCTGGATTTCTAAAGCCTTTTGGACTGCCTGAGTATCACTGAAACCGGGCAAGACTGCTACGAATTCGTCGCCGGCATAGGCCACCGCGTATGCTGGAGTTTCTAAAGCGCCTCTGATAGTTACGGCCAATTCCCGGATGACCTGGCTCCCGCTTAAGTGTCCGTGGGTGTCGACCACCTCCTTGAAGTGATCAATGTCCATGAAAATGGCTGACACTGGTGATTGGTCGGAAATGCTTGATGTAATCAGCATCTCGAGGGAATTATAGAGGTAGCGGCGGTTGTAGAGTCCGGTGAGGCCATCGTGCATGGCCTGTTCCCGGAATTTTTGTTCGTTGGCCCGCAGCGCTTCTTCGGCCTGTTTTCGCTCGCTGATGTCAACCATAGCCACGATGACTCTGGAAAAGGTGCCTTCAGGGTCTGAAAGAACCAGCGTCTTTGCCAAAACAGTTTTGTTGTTGCCTTTCAGGGTGGTAAAGACCCGCTCTTTTTCTGTATTTAAGGCACCATCGGCCAATATGACAAGGATTTCCCGGGCCATGGCCTCGGCGTTTTCGAAACGGGCCACCGCTAACCCGTTTCTCATGGCCATTGCCTCGGATACTTCCATCAAATTCAAAAACGCTGCATTGCAGCTCAAGGTCTTGATCATGGCCATGCAGCGTTTCAATTCTCTGGGATTTGCATCGACATATTTTATTAAATCAGTGACCCCGGAGGCGCGTAATTTTACAATGTAGGCCTTGAGTTCAGAGACGTCTCTTTCCATCATGGCTATGGGAGCCGATTTGAACAGCAGGCGAAATCGTTTCTCGCTTTCGCGAATCGCCTGCTGCGCCTGGTTTAACTCCGTGATGTTTTCACCAAAGGCCATGGCGCCCACTACAGCGCCCTGAGCATTGCATACGGAGCTCAGGCTGAAGCGCAGGCGTTCCGATCCGGTGTTAAAGTTCGCGTGATCCTGCTCGAAAACGAGGGATTCCTGGTTTTCCAGACAGCGGCGGACCATGTCCCCAATGCTGGATTCCGTAATTTCGGTGGGTGACAAGCAGCCGACCTGCGCACACGGTGGCAGAGAAAGCATCTGCCGCATTTTACGATTTATCCCCGTAACCACTCCATGGCTGTCGACGGTACAAACGCCCATTGGAGCCGATTCCCGCCACAGCAGGCTGCTGTCTTCCACGGCCTGCAGTGCTGCCTCGGCGCGTAGGCAACGTTCCTCCAGATCGTTGAGCTGAGATACCCGGCATCTCAACGCATCAAGTTCAGCCAAAAGCTGCGTCCGCGATGTGTTCTCATCATGTGTGCTTGAAGCATTTTCCATGCCCATCTCCATTATTGTAACGTAAACTGTCGGGATCTGGTCGGGTTGTTTTTTTGCACGAAAATAATCTGCGCACGGTGCTTTTCTTTACTTCTTTTGAAGATTGACGGGGAACACGTATTCTTGCAACCAACCGATCTTTTTTAAATATGCTTGTGACAGTAATGAGTTAAATCATTAGTGAGAACTTTTAAAAACCTTAAAAATGTGTTGTCGCAGTCCAGATATCTTCAGCTTTTGGTTCACAAATCATTGCAAACAAGGTCCAGTTCACCGGAGGATCGAGAATTGTCACCCCCATTTTCTGTTCGGATGTATTCCCGCTGACCCATTTTGGTTCGACTTGCATTTTGAATTTTTTGCCTTTTGCGGAAACGATTATTGACAATTTCTTTCCCTGGTTTTTGAGTCCTTGAGGAATATCTTTCAATAGCATGCCGAGACGGGAAATGTTGCTTACGGTTCCCGAGAAGGAATTAACTCCGTCTGATAGATTAGCGACCAGATTTTGTACTTCAACTCTTTGGTGGCGTCGCTTGCTCATTTTTACCTCATTTTGTTCAGATTGAACGCCGCTTCCCTCACTCAGAATATCATTCGTGTGAGCGCATCTATTCTCCGCTCGACACAGCTCTCTTGTTCTCTACAACCTCATTTATGACTGAGAATTTTTATTGAGAACAGGGAAACTTATTTTGAACCGAAAACTCAATCCTAAAAAAGCACCTGCCTCTGTAAGCCTTGAAAATCGAAGGAGAGCCACCATAAGTCAGTCCACTTTGTGCCTGGTGCGTTGAAACCGAGTTGAGAACTTGTCAAATAAATGAATCGCACTTGACAATCTGTTATATACACCCCCTTCATTGCAGTGATCTTGCAGACGCATTACAATATAGTAATGTTAGTGAACATTCGTAAAGTTCAGGATGATATCCCTGTAAAGTCTGATCCAGTTTAGTGAGGTAAGTTGAAAAAGGTGGATGCCAACCCTTTCTGATTCTTGATTTGTTCGGGAAGAAGGTTCATCTCATAATCGACTGGAAAAACTGCCGTCATGGTTCTGCTCATTTTTTTAACAAGACTGAATTAAAAGAGTAGCGGTGACTCCGCCACTATGCCACGTTGGGACTATCTTTCGATAAGACGTGGAAGCCAGGCCAGATTGAGTTAGTGAATCAGGAGGTTCTCCGGCTAATATCCCGTTACTGCTGACTGCATTCATATGCTGTTGCTTTACCTGAACATTATATCCAAAAATTTCTCTGGAGCATTTTGGGGATTTGGTAAAATCGTTTGACGCGGAAAACGCTGCCAACTCAGATCTCAAAAGTCAAGATAGCTCGATTCGATCAAAACTAACGGTGGTGTAAATTTAATTGTGTGAAATTTTCTGAGGCATAAAAAAGGCGCTTTTTCTAAGATAGGGCATTTGATGTCCGCCAAGAAATCAAACCCAAAGGTGCAATGCACATTCAGATGGATGTGGTCCCCGCCACCTATGACTATCTCTAGAGTTTTCTTGGACTGTTTCTAGCCCATTTCTTTAATATCCACTTTTTCAAACCTGCCTCAATTTGGGCCCACGTCACGTCAAATGGACGTCAATCTTGCAGTCAAAGAGTTTTTCCATTCCGTGCATGATAGCTTCAGGTAGGGATTGACCCAATCCTTACCTGCATTGTTTTTTCTGAGAATTGAGTCTACATCCAAGAAATTGCTTATTATCATACGGATGAGGTCTTTGGGCCTTTTATTATGGCGATATGCCAAAACACCTCATTTTCTATACAGTCAGAAAGGAGAACAGTTATGACAGAAAATGAAAAAAAACAGACCATGCAACATCCCATGCTTTCTTCCCTGACTCCTATGCGGATGAAAAAAGGAAAAGTGGTTTCAGCGGAAGAGGCCGTCAGGGTAATACGGGACGGCGATACGGTGGCTACCGGCGGCTTTGTAGGGATCGGTTTTGCGGAAGAAATTGCGATCCGATTGGAAGAATATTTTCTGGAAAACGGGCATCCCAGGGATCTGACCCTGGTGTACGCTGCCGGGCAGGGAGACGGTGGGGAAAGAGGTCTTAATCATCTAGGACATGAGGGACTGGTTCGCCGGGTGATCGGAGGACACTGGGGATTGGTTCCCAAACTGCAGAAACTGGCCATAGAGAATAAAATCGAAGCCTACAATCTACCCCAGGGAGTGATTTCCCATATGTTCAGGGATATTGCCGCACATAAACCCAGAACTATTACGACTGTCGGCCTGGGTACTTTTGTCGACCCCAGAAAAGACGGTGGCAAAATCAATGATATTACCCATGATGATATTGTAGAACTCATCCGTTTTGACGATCAGGACTACCTGGCCTATAAAACCCTGCCCATCAATGTGGCCATCCTTCGGGGAACCACGGCGGATACGGATGGGAATATCACCATGGAAAAAGAGGCCTTGATTCTGGAAGCCCTGGCCATTGCCACAGCCGCCAAAAATTCGGGCGGTTTTGTCATTGTGCAGGTAGAACGTATTGCAGACCGGGGCAGCCTCAATCCCCGGCAGGTTAAAATTCCGGGCATATTAGTGGACTGTATTGTGCTGTCCAGACCGGAAAATCACTGGCAGACCTTTGGCGAAGCCTATAGCCCAGCCTTCAGCAGTGAAATCCGCGTTCCTATGCAGTCTGTTGCCCCGATGAAAATGACCGATAGAAAGATTATCGCCCGCCGGGCCGCCTTTGAATTACGACCAAACAGTGTGGTCAATCTTGGCATCGGTATGCCCGAGGGCATTGCCAGTGTGGCAAATGAAGAGAAAATTCTGGAGTTCCTGACCCTGACGGCAGAGCCGGGGGTCATCGGCGGACTGCCTGCGGGCGGACTGAATTTCGGGGCCGCCAGCAATACGGAGGCAATCATCGATCAGCCCAGCCAGTTTGATTTATATGACGGTGGCGGGCTGGATCTGGCTTTTCTGGGACTTGCCCAGACCGATAAAGCGGGAAATCTCAATGTGAGTAAGTTTGGTCCCCGGCTTGCCGGGGCCGGGGGATTTATCAATATCAGCCAGAATGCCAAAAAAGTGATTTTTGTGGGTACCTTTACCGCAGGCGGGCTGAAGGTTTCTGTCAAAGAAGAAAAACTCTGTATAGAACAGGAAGGAAAAGTGAGAAAATTCGTCGATCAGGTGGAGCATGTCACCTTCAGCGGAGAATACGCGGTACAAAAAGGTCAGGAGGTGCTGTATATCACCGAAAGGGCAGTGTTTCGACTCACCGGAGACGGCATGGAACTGCTGGAAATCGCACCGGGTATAGATATGGAAAAAGACATTCTTTCGCAGATGGATTCCCCCCCGGTTATACTAAAAAAACCCCGAATCATGGATGAAAGAATTTTCCGGGACGACCCGATGGGGCTAAAAGAAGACCTGTTGAATCTGTCCCTGGAAGAACGGATCACCTATCATCCGGCAGAAAATATTTTTTATGTCAATTTTGAAAATTACCTGGTCAAAAACAGTGACGATGTGAGAGATATTGAAGATGCCGTCGGCAATATCCTCCGACCTCTTGGCAAAAAGGTTTTCACCATCGTCAATTACGACAATTTCACCATTTACCCGGAAATCATTGACGAATACACGACCATGGTCCGGCGTCTCATGGATAACTATTATACTGGAGTCACCCGTTACACCACGAGCACCTTCCTGCGGATGAAGCTCGGCGATGCCTTACAGAAACGAAATGTCGCACCCCACATCTATGAGACAAGAGAAGAGGCGCAGAAGGCTCTGGGAAAAACAGCTTAAAAGGTGCTACGACGGCCGAGCCGTTGGAATTTGTTCATGCATTTTAAAACGCTGCATGAACCAGCGGGCATATTTGAACGGAACGTTGCGTTTGGAGGCGCAACGAGCCCTTTTCACCTGAGCTCCCGAGTTATTATACGATTTTCAGCTTTTCATCGTTACAATAACACGGGATCTCAGGTTAACGGCATGTTAATATCGCCATCTTGAGTGTTCAATATTCTATCAAAACTTCCAGCTGAGACTGGAAGTTTTTGACTTTCAAAAGTCCACATAGCTGTATTGGATCTTAACCGCGGTCGGAGTTCAAACAGCTCCTGTAATTTTACACCGTCAGTCTCAATAATATTTTAGGAAATACCGTGCCACAGTGATCCAAGAAAGATGAGGACAGCAACTCCCTCAGGCTACTCAACTTACAGCAGTGTGTTTTTTTAATAATCAGAGACAGAGGTGCCGACGCCACCACCACCTCTGGCATAATGCAATTAACTCAACTCACAGTGAATGCAAGAAAGCGATCGAGCATCGTAGGTTATTGTTGTTCTGGCGCTATCTTTATTACACAGAGTCAGCAATTATCTTGAGTTATTGAGGAAAATTATCTTTATTTACAAGTCAGAAAGATCGCATTTTCAGTGTGTTAAAACCAATTTTTATGGTCAAATACACTACGGTCCTAATCAGGACAAGTGTGAAATCCACTATAAAATATCTATGAAAATTCCGGAATCCTGCGATGAAACCACAGGCCATTCAAAACCAGGCCAGACAGGCTGCAAATGAAGCTGAGGCTTTCTTTTACAAAACCACTTTAGCAAATCCGAATAAATCCATGTTACACGGAGACATAATTAGCTTAGGTGGTGTTGAGGTCAAAATATTCGAAACACCGGGCCATCCACCATACAATATGTCGGTTTTTATTGAACCAGAGGGTGTCCTCTATTGCGGTGAGTGTGTCGTAAAAGAGTATTTACCGAACCTGGAGGCTGGTGAACGACAAGACTGGATCAATTGGATTCAAGCCCTCGACACCATAGAATATTTAAACCCTGATACTATTGTCCCTGGTCATGGGGATATCATCGTGGGCAAGCAGAGCATTACCAACATTATAAAGATGCTGAGGATAAAAAGAGACAGGCTTCATGCCTTCTCGGCAAGAAAGAGTAAACAGATATAAATTTTTTATAGTCCCCATAATGACAATGGGTAAAAGCGAAGTTCTATCACCTCACGAGGATGGGAGGAAGATGGCGGAACAGTTAGAGGAGTATTGCGGCAAGATTCTTAACGGCGGGTTTTCGACGAAGCTCATTCGACGGCTTACGGAGTGCCTACCTACTTTGGTGGCCTTGGATAAAATATGCTCTCCCATCATTCCTTACATCGCAGCCTGGAGTGGGGATGGAAAAAATATATGGTATGAGCATGTCGGGAAACGGCTTTTGGCCATCCTTAATTGTCAACCATCGGAAGTCGCCGAGGTTTTCCGGCAGAGTGTTGTTGATCGCCGGTTGTATCGCTATGTTGGACAGGAAGCCAAGGTTGAGGAAGAGATTGTCACAAGGGACGAACTACGAAGCCATGAAAGCGGTCTGCGGGAGGAGGTGAAAAATGAGGGCGTGGTTGAATGTATTTACCAATTGGCCCTGCCCGGGCAGAAAACGATATGGTTTAAGGATCAGGCCATGATCGAAATATTTGCCGGCGACGAGATTTGTCTTTCCATCGGCTGCCTGACCAATGTCACCAAAGAGATGGAACAAAAAGATTTACTGGAAAAATTCGGCTACTTTGATGAACTGACCAAATTGCCGAAACGTTCCATCATGCAGCGCATTATCGAGATGCATGTCGGCAACCTTCATCGGAGAAACATCAAGGACTTTGTTTTTTTGCTGCTGGATATTGATCTTTTTAAAAAAGTGAACGACACCTATGGCCATCAGGCAGGAGATCAGGTACTGGCGAGTTTGGCGGAAGTAATGTGTTCCACAAAACGGCAGGAGGATGAGATCGGTCGCTATGGTGGAGAGGAATTTTACGCTATCTCCATCGGTGATTTGAAAAATGGGTTACAGTTTGCCGAGCGCTTACGATTGAAGGCAAAGGCCACCGATTTTGTTTATGACGCGCAGCGTATTCCAGTGACAGTTTCCATCGGTTTAGTGGCTGCCAGCCAGTTAGCGGGAGTCGGTAAAATTACCGTGGAGGAACTGGTCAGGGTAGCGGATCGGCGGTTATATCTGGCCAAGCTAGGCGGACGAGACCGGGTGGTAGGCGAAGATTCCACAAAAAATTTCGATCCATTACCCAAAAACTAAAAAAAGAGCCCAACCCATGGACTTACATCTCTTGTTTGTCTCATGAAAGGCAAGCTTCATTGATTTTAATAATCAATGAAGCTTGCCTTAAGATGGTGTAATTTTTGCTGGCACATCCATCAAAAATGGTAACCCTCATGAAGTTACCTGCCAGTAAAAATAACAGATTCTATTATAGCCATCGATGATCGACTATTAAACGACTATTTAAATCTGATAGCCTTAAATTTACGCATCTGTTCGGTGATGGCTATCTCAGTTGGGAGTCTCTCCATACTGGAGGCACCATAGAAACCATGAACACCTTTGGTGTTATGTAGCACATATTCCGCATCTTCCGGCATTGATATTGGTCCACCGTGACAGAGACAAATTACATTGGGATTGACCTTTTTGGCCGCATCACAGAGTTCCTGCACCTTGGCCGGAGCATTTTCGATGGTATAGGCGGTACTGGCACCGATGGCACCTTTGGTGGTCAAGCCAAGATGGGCCACAATAACGTCTGCCCCCGCAGCTGCCATGGCCTCTGCCTCTTCTACATTGAAAACATATGGTGTGGTAAATAAACCAAGATTACTTGCTTTCCGGATCATATCTACTTCCAAACCAAACCCCATGCCTGTCTCTTCAAGGTTTTGTCGGAATTGACCGTCACAGAGACCGACAGTCGGGAAATTCTGAACACCTGAAAAGCCCGCTTCTTTCACCTGCTTTAAAAATACATCCATAACGCGAAAAGGATCGGTACCGCAGACGCCAGCCAGAACAGGTGTATTCTTGACTACCGGCAGAACCTCGTTTGCCATCTCCATAACAATTGCGTTGGCATCGCCATATGGCATACACCCGGCGAGTGAACCACGACCGGCCATACGGAAACGACCTGAATTATAGATGACCAGGAGATCAACGCCACCAACCTCCTCAAACTTCGCAGAAATGCCTGTGCCGGCGCCACCACCGACGATTGGTACACCAGAATCAATACTTTTTTGAAGTCTGGCTCGAACTTCTTCTTTTGTAAATGCCATTTTTTTCTCCTTTTGATGAATGAGCTTACTGGTCCATGAGCTTTTTCAGCATGTTCACGGCCGTGTCCGCAAATCTTTTATCATTAATATTAGCGTCAATTTCGACCACTTCTATATCCGGATTGAGATGTGTTTTTATAGCTTCAAATATTGCCTGATCAGCTTTGGGCCACCAGAACCTCTCACCTTCACTGTCCAGAATCGACACACCTTTAAGCGGCAATAAAAATGCTACCCGACCTTTGGATTCATTGGCTTTTTTGGCAAAGATTTCACCCATTTTAGTGTTTTCTTCAACGTTGGTTCGCATCAGAGTAACATTTGGGTTCCACTCATATAGATTGCGATCTTTGTAGTGCGAGGGGATCGTCGAAATAGGTCCGAAGTTCACCATATCTACACAACCGGGGACAATCAGGTGGGGAATACCTGCTCTTCCCGGTGCGGATAAGCGATCAGGCCCTGCATCGAATACACCACCACAGATCTGATCAGCCCACTCAGTGGTGGTGATATCAAGAACTGCAGAAACAAAGCCGTCATCTACCAGGCTTTCCATGGTCTTGCCACCCGTACCCGTGCAATGAAAGACAAGTACCTCAAAGCCATCGTCTACAAGGGATTCACGACACATGTTCACACAAGTCGTGGTGTTGCCAAACATGGTCGCGGCTATGACAGTTTTTTGCTTTATAGAGGGTGTGTAATCCATCTTTACCATGCCGCAGATAGCTCCTACTCCTTCCTTAAAAATCTTTTCACTGATAGGATTAAGGCCTGCGACATCGACTATCGAAGGAATCATGGTGATGTCTTTTACCCCGGTGATAATGGTCGTATCTCCAGATGCGACCGTTGAAATCAGCACTTTAGGGAAACCGATGGGTAAGGCACGCATAGCGCTGGCGATAACACTTGTGCCTCCGGAGCCCCCCATGCCGAAAACACCGTCAATTTTCCCATCGGCAAGCAACTGGAGTGAGATTTTAGTAGCACCGACAGCCATTACAGCCAAGGCTTTTCCCCGGTCATTGTTGTCGACCAGTTTTTTGAGATCTGCACCTGCCGCTTTTGCTACTGCATCATTTTCAAAATCCACGGGAAAAAGATCTGTACTGCCCAAGGCACCAAAATTCATAGTCAAAGTAGTGCATCCCTGGTTCTCAATCTGTTTTTTAACAAAGGCATACTCCTCACCTTTGACATCAAAAGCCCCTATTACGAGAATTGTTTCAGACATACTTCACCCCCATTCTTGAGAAAGCTACTGATTATACTTCAGCCTGACTCAAATAAAGCAAGAGATAGGCCAGAATGACCCATTCAAAGTAATTTTCGTCCAATATGTTGATATAGCTAAACAATATCAGCTACAACCATATTAAATCAAAATATTGGTTTGATAGCCAAACCAATATGTGTTACCTAAAGTTACAATACTGTGTCTACCAGACGAACAAAAAGTAACAATGGAGGTTACAGTGCGACCAGATACTTCACGCCTTAGCAAGCTGTTGCAGCGATCTCGTGTTGATCAGTACCCACTTATATTTGTGGTACCAGGCTCAGGACAGGTAGCACGATATGCTATAGAGGGCGGAGCACAGTTTTTAATGGTTCTGAATGCCGGTACATATAGAACGGCTGGTGTCAGTTCGCTCTGCTCCTTTCTGCCATATGGCAATGCCAATGAGCAAACAGACGCGCTGCTTACCTCGCAGATAGTACCCCGCTCCACAGGAGTTCCGCTTGTTGCCGGAGTGATGGCAGGTGATCCGACAATGCCCATAGGAAAGCGCTTTGACCGGCTTGCAGAGCTAGGCATTGAAGGGATTACCAATTGGCCTGCGGTTGGCTTGGTCGATGGGTCTTTTCGACAGATACTGGCCGAAGGTGGGCTGACGGTTGAAGCTGAAGTCGAGATGCTCGAAAGGGCAAAACAAAGAGGGTTTATTACCTTTGGGTTTGCCTTAAGTGATGACGATGCTGCCAAAATGGCCCAGACCGGTGCCGACGCAATGGTTCTCAATATCGGCTGGACCCATGAATCCCATGATATTCATGAGAAATCAGATCGCATTGAACATGCCGCCGTCAAGATCAATTCAATGCTTGAAGCTATTTGGTCCTCTGGCGCAGACCCCGTATGCCTGTTCTTTGGAGGTGCCGTTTTACTGCCTGAAGACAGTTCTTTACTGTATCAACGAACCAAAGTGCATGGCTTTGGAGGTGGCAGCTCCTTTGAGCGCATCCCTGTAGCAAAAGTAATTACCAGTAATGTTCGAAAATTCCGGTCCGTGCCGAAAACATACGATAATAAAAACAGGCCGCCGGATTTCGGGAAAATGGTTGGCAATAGCCCCCCGATGAGCAAGATGTACAGGCTTATAGAGAGGGTAGCACCCTTTGATGTGAATGTTTGTATTGAAGGAGAATCAGGTGTTGGCAAAGAACTCATCGCCAACCAGATACATAGACTCAGTAGCAGAAGCTCGCAACCATTTATCACTTTAAATTGCGGCGCTATTCCAGACACGCTTCTTGAAAGCGAGTTTTTCGGTCATGAAAAAGGCTCATTTACCGGTGCAATACATAGGCGCCTGGGCAAATTTGAACTGGCGGACAGGGGGACCCTTTTTTTAGATGAGGTTGCCGAATTGAGCCCTAAAGCCCAGGTAAGCCTGTTAAGGGTTCTCCAGCAAAAGGAGATCACTCGAGTTGGAGGCGAAAAAGCAATCTCTGTTGATCCAAGGATTATTACCGCCACCCACCAGAATCTTGGCAATCTAGTGGAAAATGGAAAATTCAGAGACGATCTCTATTTTAGATTGGCCATGATATCCTTGCAGGCTCCTGCACTGAGGATGCGGCTTCAAGATATACCTGCTCTGGTCGATTGTATCCTCTCAGAGCTTGGAACAAATTATAATCGTGTGATAGTTGGTGTTTCCAGAAACTTCATGAGCAGACTCATGCAACACACCTGGCCCGGCAATGTCAGAGAGTTGAAGCATGTCCTGGGGCGTGCCATCCTGCTTGAAGACGGTCAAGTCCTTCAGGGAGATGACTTTACTCCGGAGATGGGCCATCTTTTGCAATTATCAAAAAAACCTTTCCATAAGGCCTTGCGCTCAGCGGCTGATGAGACGGAAACCAATCTCATCCTCAAGGCTCTGGAGGTAAGCGGAGGGAATAAGTCTCAAGCTGCAAAATTGCTAGGTATTAGCCGCAAGACACTATACGCCAAACTTAAGAAAAATGAGCGGGTCGTCTAGTGCAAAAGAAGATGCTAACAGTCTAAGCTCATATTATAACCTGCGTTTACTTTTGACAATTGCCGTGCGATGTTTCCGGTCACGGCAGATATAGCGTAGATAACCTGTTATTGACCAGTTTTGCGTGCAGGCTGCCTGGATCAGGCATCTCATTTTTTTCATCTTTATCATCAAATATGTCCCCCTGAAAATGTGGCTCTTTCAAGGATACAATAGCTTTTGCTGGCGGTGGTGTCCGAAACAGGTGTCCAGTTATCATACCTTTTGTCGTGCCAAAAGCAGCAACCGTCCACGCTCCAAGTAATCCTATGTAGTAGAGAATACTTGTCCACTCAAATAACGGCAATCCTGTGTGGTTAGCCAACTGCGCGATACCAGTCACGCATGTACCAACTGGAAATGTAAACGCCCAATAGGTAAGGGCAAATCTCATTTGCCTATAATGGGCTCGAATTGATAACAATATTGCCATGCAGGTCCAAAGCAACACAAACCCTAGAACCGGGACACTGTAAAGTACCGCAAACACCTCAAAGCCGTAAGCTATTTCGGGAGGTACGGCACCCTTTGCAACGGTACCAAGTATACCTGCAGCGGTCATTGACTGTCCAAGCGGCCCCAGGACAATCCAGAGTGTAGGGACCCGGGAAGTACCTGACGTGCCATGATGAGCCAAGCGGCTCCAGATCATTGCTATAATAATCATCGCGGCTATCAGACTGAGGCCAAACATGGAGAAACAAAGGTAGAACATTGTTTCTCTCAGCACCCCTTCCGGGGCATACGGAACCAGCATAGCGCCTATGGCAGCGGATACCATGGGAGGAACAACCGGCATGAGCCAGCCACCAAAGGCAGAGTCCGGCCGTACCTTGAAGTTGGTAAACAGGCGATAAGGAATGATTAGAGCCGAGCCAAGCCCGGTTATGGTTCCGATAAACCAGAGGCCCCAGGCAATGAGCTGGGCAGCTGGCTGGCCAAGCACACTTCCGCCAATTAATAGCGTTCCCCCAGCTACTGTGAGCATAGCCATAGGTGGTGCTCCATAGAACTGAGCCATCATAGGGTCTCTAAAGTGTTTTTTCCAAACGCTATGGCCAGTCACCAGAAGAACGAATGTCCAAGCCATCAGCCCAATCAGCATGATGGAGGCAAGGCACCAGATTACCAGGGCGAAAGAGTGAAAGCTTTCCGAAAATAGTGGCAAAGAGGCAGCGGCATTGGCAATAATGCCAGTCCCCATAACCGAAGCAAACCAGTTGGGGCCTAACTCATAATCATCGTTAGCCCCGGTGACTGAATAAAGAAAACGTTTCCACCAAAACCCTTTTACACTTGTATTTTTAGGGTCATCGTTCAATTTCACACATCCTCTGTTAGGTATAGATTTTAAATAGACCTACCCTGCATTGCATCCAAGTCTATCGTAGTAATAATTCACCTTTCATCTCGTAACATGAGGACAGGAGCTCCCAAAAAAAATAAACCTCATTCCCATCGATTTTCACTGGATACGCGTTCCACTTGTCAAAGATTTACCATAGCAAACATCTACTAAAAAGAAACATCTCCATGTTTACCTGATTCCTGCTTCTAACAGATTATGATCAATTATGGCCCACAACCGGGATAACATAGAGAAGGATGGCAAAAAAATGCAGACTCGTTCCGGCCAGGACAAAGATGTGCCAAATGGCATGATTAAAGGGAATGGATTTTTTGATGTAGAGCGGTACACCGATGGTGTAACACAACCCGCCAGCCAGAAGCAGCATCAAGCCACCAGGGGCAACAGCTGTAAGCATCGGCTTGATCGCTACCACCATCACCCAACCCATGGAAATATAGAGAGCGATGACAAGATAGCGCAACCGCGGGGTCAGAAAAAGTTCAAGATAAATCCCGATAATTGCAAGGCCCCAGATAGTCCCGAAGAGCGACCACCCCCATGGACCGCGCAGGTTTACCAGGGCAAACGGAGTATACGTCCCGGCAATAAGCAGAAAAATGGCGCAATGATCAAGAATACGTAGAATCGGCCTCGCTCTGTGCGATTGGATACTGTGATACAGGGTTGAAGCAGTATACAACAGGATCATCGTGCCGCCGAAAATAGAACAGGAAACGATATGCCAGGCATTGCCGTAAAGACGGGCAAAAGCAATCATCACCCACAGGCCGGCAATAGCAAGAAGAATCCCGATGCCGTGGGTGATGCTGTTGGCAATCTCTTCGTGTAGCGAGTAGCGCAAATTGACGGACTCTATTTTCTTCATCGGCTCACCTACCTGACTGGTATAATGGAAAATTCAAAAACTCATAACATTGCAGCACGACTAGAGGACATCCTATAATGTAAGCCTTTTTCAACGTGAGACACCAAATGTTTTAGGTTCTCAAGATTGTAGCGTGCTTAATGAAAAATTGTAATAGAACGAAAAATGGGCATGTCGTCATTATCCGTAGATGAGACGCGGTATTCTTGTACAGATCGCTTGTTTTTATCGATTTTGCGCTGAAGAGCACCCTGGTCTTTCATATAATCCCGCATGCTATTTTGACCCGGGATACGAGCCATTTCCTGTAATGGCCGACTCACTTCAGGGACCTGCCTTTGTAATTATGTCTGCTATCGCCATTGCCGAGTGAGCCTGCCCGGCGACCGAAGGGTATTTCCATTTTTTTCATTCTTTTACGCAGGGTTGAGGGCTGGATGTTCAGTAAGCGTGCGGCGCCATTCTCACCTTCAACCCGTCCGTGGCACAGGGCCAGGACCTGGCTGATATGCCGGCTCATTACTGTGTCCAGTTCGAGAGGTTCAAAGAGCGTCTTTGAGTCATGGTTCGACTTGATGGCAACGGTCGTATCAAGTTTAGCATCAAGGTCATTGAAGGAAAGCAAGGTGCCTTTGCTGACAATTAATTCTCGTTCCACGGCATTTTCCAGCTCCCTTACATTGCCGGGCCAGTTGTACTGCATGAGACGTTCCAAAGCACCAGGCGCCAGGACGGGGATCTTCGCGGTCTTCATCTCCCGGCATTTTTTCCGAATAAAATGCTGAACAAGAACAGGGATATCCTCCGGCCGCAGACGCAACGGGGGAATAGTTATAGGAAAGACCCGCAGGCGGAAGTAGATATCCTCCCTGAATCGGCCTTCAGCCAACATCAGGTCCAGGTTGCGATGCGTGGCGGCAATCACCCGGATATCAACCTGTATGGTCTCGGTCCCGCCCACTCTCTCGATCTCTTTTTCCTGCAGGACACGAAGCAGGCGGACCTGGGCCTCCAGAGGAAGTTCGCCGATCTCGTCCAGAAAGATAGTACCGCCGTCCGCACGTTCAAACCGCCCCCGCTTTTGAAAAAGAGCACCGGTGAAAGCCCCCTTCTCGTGGCCGAACAGCTCGCTATCCATCAAGGTTGACGGGATGGCGCCGCAGTTGACCCTAATAAACGGACCATTGGAACGAAGCGACAGATTGTGAATTGCATTGGCGATAACCTCCTTGCCGACGCCGGTTTCACCCATCAGCAGCACCGGACTCCTCAGCGGTGCGACCTGACGGACCATTTCCATGACCCGTTTCAAGCCAAAATCGGCACCGATAACCTCGCTGCCCGACAGGGTACGCAGCTCGTCCTGGAGGTAGCGATTGTCATCAGCGAGGGTGTCGCGCAGGGTCTGCAGTTCGCGGTAACGCAGGCTGTTGGTCAGCGCTATGGCAAAGGGCTCGTTGAGCTGGGAGACGAGGCGGACATGGTGGCGGTTGAACGTGATGTCCGGTTCGCTGAACATGGAAAGAGTACCGACGAATTTTCCTTCCAGGGCAAGGTCCAGCAGTAATCCCGGCAGATCCTCAATGCCCAGCTGGCGGACAACCGGGCCGGCAACCGCGTCGTCCCCCGAACGTTCCATCAGCTTTGCCCGGTCGGAACGCTGGTCTTCGACCTGGCGTCGTCCCCGGGCGGAAAGCGGGGTGCGCAGGGACAAGGCCCGGCCGCTGTCGACGGTTGCTATGGCGATGGTCTCGACGATGCCGAGTTCGCGGTCGTAGATATGGAAAGCCATGTTCGTGACAGGAAGATAACGGGAGAGGTACTGCATGCAGCGCTGCATAGCGATTTCAATTTCCAGGCTGCCGCAGATACGTAAGGTAGCCTCACGGAAGAATTCACTTTCGTCAATGGTCATTGTCTGCCTCTCTGTATATCTGGAATATTTTCCAGAATAGTCAATAATTGGAATATATTCCAGATTTATCTGTACCATAGTGCAGCTGCGGCTAACAAAAGCAAGACAACAACTTGAAATAATTACTTATTTTATTCTAGCACGTTTTTTGCTATAGATAGAGGACCAATTATGAAAAATGCATTCAGATACACAGACAAAGGAGTCCTCTATGCGAGATGTAGTAATAGTAAGCGCTTGCCGAACGGCAATAGGCGCCTTCGGCGGAACCCTGAAAAGCATGAACGGCCCGCAGCTGGCTGCAATAACCATGAAGGAAGCGGTCAGACGGGCGGGCATTGATCCGGCAATCATCGATGACGTACGCTACGGTTGCTGTATGGAACACCACGACAACCTTAATATAGCACGAGTGGCTTCTTTGATGGCCGGGATTCCCGACACGGTGCCTGCCGTCACTATCAACCGGGTCTGCATATCGGGTATGGAAGCCGTCATCTCCGGGATGGCCATGATCCAGGCGGAAATGGCGGATGTTATCCTCGCCGGCGGTGTGGAACACATGTCCGGTGTTCCGTATGCCGTCCCCAGCGCCCGCTGGGGTGCCAGACTCCAGGACCAGGGTTTTATCGATGCGATGATGCATGCCCTGCACTGCGGGTCACATCTGATGCCTCTGGGTACTGACGCTCCTCTTGACACAACAAAGGCTCCAGCCAGTCTGATGGTGGGAAAACCCTATATCATGGGACATACCGCTGAATTTGTCGCCCAGAAGCTTGGTATCAGCCGTGAAGAGATGGACGAGGTTGCCCTGCGCAGCCAGAATAATGCCGAACGGGCAACCAATGACGGTTCCTTTGCGGCGGAGATTGTGCCGGTACCGGTACCGCGCAGAAACAAAGAGCCGCTCCTCTTCGACAAGGACGAACATTTCCGTCCAGGATTGACCATAGATCAGCTGCGCAAGCTCCCGCCAGCCTTCATTCCCGGAACCGGTAAGGTTACCGCAGGTAATGCCAGCGGCCTCAATGACGGTTCCGCGGCCATGGTTATCATGTCAGCAGATAAGGCCCGAGAGCTCGGTATCAAACCACTGGCCAGGATTCGGGCCATTGGCCGGGGCGCTTGTCATCCGGCGGTGATGGGACTGTCGCCGGTGCCCGCTGTCAACGACCTCCTGGCACGCAGCGGTTTGGCTATAGGCGGTTTTGAGCTGGTGGAGGTCAATGAAGCATTTGCCGCCCAGTATATCGCCTGTGAGCGTGAACTGGGATTAAAAAGAGAGATTACCAATATTAACGGCTCTGGAATAGGTCTTGGCCACCCCATCGGCGCCACCGGTTGCCGGGTCATGGTTACCCTCCTCCATGCCCTGGAAAAACAGGGCAAAAGTCTCGGCCTTGCTACCCTGTGCGGCGGCGGTGGTGTGTCCATGGCGTGCGCAGTGGAGATGGTCTGAGTCGCCAGAGTGCGAGGCGCACTGATCGCTGCGGATTGAAAATTTCGCTGTAACATTTCAGTAAAAAACAAGAAAATAATCTGTAAGGTACTAAATAATCCATACAAGGAGATCGTCTATGGATTTTCCATCTGTCAATTATGAGATATTGACGCCGGTGAACTTCATAAAGCGAAGCGTCGAGGTGTATCCCGACAAGCTTGCCGTTGTCAATGGCAACAAACGTTATACGTACCGGGAGCATTACGCCCGTATCAACCGTCTTGCCAGCGCCCTGAAGAAACAAGGCATCTGCCGCGGAGACAAGGTAGCCTTTATTTCTCCGAACACGGCCCCCATGCTGGAGGCCCATTTTGCCGTGCCCATGATCGGAGCCGTCCTGGTGACGATCAATATCCGCCTCTCCGCCTCTGAGGTCTCCTATATCCTTAATCATTCGGATACCAAGATCTGCTTTGTCGATAACGAGTTTGCCGGTACAGTTTTGGCGAATCTTGGGGAATTGCCGAAGGTGCGTGCTTTTGTCAACATCTGCGATGCCGGCAATGACTGTCCTTTGAACGGGACCGACTATGAGTCGCTGCTCATGACCGGCAGTCCCGAGGCGCTCGTCATTGATGTCGATGACGAGCGGTCGGTCTGCTCCATCAACTATACCAGTGGCACTACCGGGAAGCCCAAAGGGGTCATGTATCATCATCGCGGCGCCTATCTCAACAGCCTCGGCGACTGCCTGGAAACCGGCCTGACCAGCGAATCCGTTTATCTATGGACCCTGCCCATGTTCCATTGCAACGGCTGGTGCTTTCCATGGGCCGTAACTGCAGCCGGTGCTACCCATGTCTGCCTGCGCAAGGTTGTTCCTGACGAAATATTCAAGCAGATAATGACCGAAAAGGTGACGCACATGTGTGCAGCACCCATCGTCCTGATCGGCATGGCCAATGCTCCGGATTTTAAAAATCTCAAACCGGAAAAACCATTGAAGATTGCCGTGGGAGGCGCACCTCCGTCGCCCACCATCATTCGGCAGATGGAATCCATAGGCGCCCAGATCAATCACGTCTATGGTCTTACTGAGGTCTACGGTCCTTACACGATTTGTGCCTGGCATGACGAATGGAACGCCCTGCCTGCCGACGAGCAGAGTTCCATCCGGTCACGCCAGGGGGTGGCCTATACGGTATGCCAGTTCCTGGATGTGGTGGACTCGCAGACCATGGAACCGGTGCCACGCGACGGCAAGACCATCGGCGAGGTGGTCATGCGAGGGAACGTTGTGATGCTTGGCTATTACAAGGATCCAGAAGGCACCGAAAAGGCCTTCAAGGGCGGTTGGTTTCACTCCGGCGATCTTGCGGTGATGCATCCGAATAACTACATCCAGATCCTTGACCGGCAGAAGGACATTATCATCTCCGGCGGTGAGAACATCTCCACGGTGGAGGTGGAAAACGTTCTTTACCGTCATCCCGACGTATTGGAGGTGGCAGTAGTGGCGGTTCCGGACAGCAAATGGGGTGAAGTACCAAAGGCTTTTGTCACACCAAAACCCGGATCAAACCCTACCGCTGAAGACCTCATCGCCTTCTGCAAGGAGCATCTTGCCCGGTTCAAGGCGCCGAAGACAGTGGAGTTTATCGAATTGCCGAAAACCTCGACCGGTAAGGTTCAAAAATTCGTTCTCCGCAAGAAAGAGTGGGCGGGTCTGGACAAGAAGGTCAACTGATTCCGCATTAAGGTGGAAAGCGTACCCGCACGGGTGCGTTTTCACCTGGCAATCGATCTGAAAAAAATCTCACAGGAGCAACGACGATGAATTTTGAACTGACAGAAGAGCAGAGTCTGATCCGGGATATGGTGCGTGAATTTGCCGAGAAAGAGGTCGCGCCGTCGGCAGCCGTTCGTGATGAGGAGGAGCGTTTCGACCGGCCGTTGATGTTCGGCCGGCTGGCGGAATTGGGACTGACGGGGATTGTCTTTCCCGAACAGTACGGTGGAGCCGGAGCTGATTATCTGAGCTATGCGATCGCGGTCGAGGAACTGTCACGGGTTTGTGCATCGACAGGTGTAACCCTGTCGGCGCACCTGTCGCTTGGCTCCAACCCGATCTACCTTTTTGGTACCGAGGAGCAGAAAATGAAATTCCTCGTGCCCATGGCCCAGGGGGAAAAGATGGGGGCTTTTGGCCTGACTGAGCCATCCGCCGGGTCGGATGCCGGCGGCACCAAAACCACCGCCGTCCGTGATGGCAATGACTGGATTTTGAACGGTACCAAGATCTTTATAACCAACGCCGGTGAGGCCGAAACCTACGTGGTCTTCGCCCGGACTGACAAAAAGGCCGAGAAACACCACGGCATCAGCGCCTTCATTGTCGAAAAAGGGACTCCGGGCTTCTCCTTCGGTAAGAAGGAAAAAAAGATGGGCATCAGGTCCTCGCCAACCATGGAGCTGGTCTACGAGGGTTGCCGCATCCCGCAGGAAAATCTTCTTGGCGAAGAGGGCAAAGGTTTCAAGGTGGCTATGAAGACGCTTGATGGCGGCCGGATCGGTATCGCTTCCCAGGCTCTCGGCATTGCCCAGGGGGCACTGGACACATCAGTTGCCTATGCCAGGGAGCGCAAGCAGTTCGATGTCAGTATCGCCACCTTCCAGGGAATTCAATTCCAGTTGGCCGATATGGCAACCCAGGTGGAAGCGGCGCGCCTCCTGGTTTATAAGGCGGCCTTCAGGGCCAGCGCAGGACTGTCGTATTCACAGGATTCGGCTATGGCTAAACTACTGGCCAGCGAGACTGCTATGCGTGTCACCACCCAGGCTGTGCAGATTCATGGCGGCTATGGCTATAGTCGTGAATTCCCCTTAGAAAGGATGATGCGGGATGCGAAGATTACCGAGATCTATGAAGGCACCAGCGAGGTTCAGCGGATTGTCATCGGTTCGGCATTGACCCGATGATGTTAACCGCAAAGTAAAACTGCATCTCCCCTGCCTTGCACGGGGAAATGCAGTTTTGTTCTTTGTTATAGTACCGGTGTTGGCGGGAGTAGACGGAATACAGGTCATCGTTGGATGACGCTGTTACCGATGTATCTGTTGACGATAGTGGCGATGGCGGGTCTGGTCTACGCTTTCATGCTACGCCTGAAAGTCTATAAGCAGGGGAACTCGCTCAACCGAACGGATAACATCAGAGAGTGGCTTGCGACAACAATAGAGGATGTTCTTCTGCAGGGCCGGGTGATCCGTGTCCGTTGACCGGGGCTGGCGCACGGACTATTTTTATGGGGATTTTTCCTGCTGTTGATCGGCACGACCATCATCGTCATCCAGGTGGACTTTACCGACCTTTTATAAACTCTTTCCGGTGACGCTGGAAGCGCAGGATTTGCCGCTATCGTGCCCATGGGCGCCATGCTCGTCCGCCGCTATGTTTTCCGCCCTGCGGGCCGCTGCAAGTATGCTTCCCAAAGCAAGCTCTACATGATGACATTCTTCTTCTAATTCCTCCAGAAGAGCTCCACCGTCCTGAATGTCACCCGCCAAGCCCATCAACTCAAGGTTGTGGCACATCGCAGCGAGTTTATTTGCGCCGATCTGGCCGTTGCCGGATTTCATTGTGTGGGCGGCTATACTTAGTGATTTAGGGTCGTTGGCGTGTATGGCCGCACGAATAGCGGCCAAAAAACCTGAACTGGTTCTCAGAAAACTACCAATAATCAGGGGAAGTATATCAGGCTGTCCTGATGGTTGCAGTTTCCGAAAGCTGTCGATTCTTGCTAAATCGATATGCTCTGAGACATCGCTTGCGAGAGATACAAACTGAGGGTCCGTCATGTATTCCTGGTCTGATTGGCTCTATATAAATATTAACGTACTGAACTGTAGTGCCAACAGCTAAAAAGTGCCGTCCGGAGTTCTATGACAACTTCAATTTTTAACGCGATGGGCAATGGCGATAAAGCAATGATTATCGCAAGTATTGAGTTAGTGTACATGATTCAATTTCGTATAGTCAAGGAACGCCACTGGAAAAAAACATCACTGATATTTTTCATCTTTCACCACGAGACTAGTGGAATAGCTACTATGTATTTCGGTTCAATGAGTATTTCAGCAGAAGAGAAGATATCCATTGCCGATCTCATTCATTTGGGAAAAACGCATTGTTGGCTTCTCCCTGATGCTCTTCAGGGAGATCCGGCTGAGTTTTGGTAATTATCAGATATTGCAAGGGGTAGGTGTTAAATGTAGACTGACGTGCCATCAACGCCTCTACCTTTTGAACTTAAAGGAGCATGAAGGGTGGTTCTGGCTTCCACTGTCACCTCCGGAAATAAGAAGATCACCGCCGATGATATTTGCAAAACAGCATATCTATGGACCTGTAAAAGGCTTTGAGGTAGGCATTGCACCTCTGGGAAAGCCAATAAAGTCAGTTTATCTTTATCTTATAGACTCCATCCTGATAGACACCGGTCCCCACCACCTCCGCAAAAAAGTAAGTTCGATGATCGACTGCAACAATGTCGCTGCCATCCTGCTGACACACCACCATGAGGATCATAGCGGCAACGCCGGTCTCCTGAAAGATCAATGCAGTGTTCCCATATACCTGCATCCTTATGGGATATCAAAGTTATCAAAAGGATTCAACATCCTCCCTTATCAGCAAATCCTGTTCGGCAAAGCTCCACGGGTTCAAGCAGAAACTTGTCCCAAAATAATCGAAACTGAGAATCTCACCCTCAAGGCCGTGCACACCCCTGGGCACAGTAAAGATCATACTGCTTACCATGTAGAAAAAGAGGGTTGGCTCTTCTCCGGAGATCTCTATGTCGGTGAAAAAATACAATTCTTCAGGATTGACGAAAGGATTGATCAGCAGATAGACTCTTTAAAGAAAATCGCAGAATTGGATTTTGACATGCTTTTTTGTGCCCACCGCCCCAGTATGAAAGACGGCCGTACCCTCATAAAACGAAAACTCGATTATCTTGTAAGCTTTAACCAGCAGGTTCTCGAACTGCATAAAAAAGGAATGAAAGAGAAAGAGATCATCAAGCGACTGCGAGTAAAAAATGATCTGCCGATCAAACTATTCACTATGGGGAATGCCAGTTTTTCCCACATGGTCAGATCGTCACTCAGCACACTTCAAGACAATCAGCAGTAATTAACTGCCTGAGACTCTTCCTGAATATTGAGTCTTGGTAGATAGTGATCTCCAGGACACCTGGTAGCAGTATTGCAATTGCAATTTTTCAATGCAAATTATCAATCATCGCGTTCACACGCGCGACGGATGTATCAATGGCGCGCTTTTTGGGGCTTATCCAGGTAGTCAACACCCTCTTTGTGCAATTCCTTCAACTTCGCTTCAATCTTTTCACACAAGGTCTTAAGCACCTTGATGCGTGCAAAGTCCTTGTCGTTGGCTTCCACCAGCGTCCACGGAGCAAGCTTTGTGCTGGTTCGATCCACCATATCACACACAGCTTGTTCGTATTGAGCCCATTTTTCACGGTTGCGCCAGTCCTCCTCGGTAATTTTGAAGCTCTTGAATCCGGTCTTCTGCCTATCCTCGAATCTGCGCAGTTGCTCATCTTTGGTAATGGTCAGCCAGAATTTAACGACCAGCATTTTGTGCCTGACCATTTGCGCCTCGAACTCGTTTATTTCGCTGTACGCTCTCATCCAATCAGTCTCCGGGGAGTATCCCTCGACGCGTTCCACCAGCACCCGACCATACCAGGAACGGTCAAAAATGGTCACACGTCCCTTCCTCGGGAGATGTCTCCAGAATCGCCACAAATATGGTTGCGCGCGTTCTTCCTCAGTGGGGGCGGCAATGGGTATGACCTGATAATAGCGTGCATCCAAGGCAGCAGTTAGACGGCGGATACTGCCGCCCTTGCCTGCAGCGTCGTTACCCTCGAATACCACAATCACCGACATGTACTTGAACTTGGCGTCTCGCGTCAGTGCGTTCAGTTTGCCCTGGTATTTTTCTAATTTGACCTTGAATTTGTCTTTGTCCAGGGCCTGGGTCATGTCCAGGGTATTTAACAGATGCAGATTGTCGATGGGGGGCATCAAGGGCGGTGCGAGAACCTTGAGCGGAGGCGCTTTGTCCTGTTCCAGCCGATCCTGGATTGCCTTGAGAATAACCCTGCCTACGGTCAGGTTGCGGTAATTTTCATCCTCGCCTTCCACTATCAGCCAGGGAGCCTCAGCTGTGCTGGTGTGACGGATAACGTTTTCATGGACTTCTTGGAATTTGTCATAGGCCTTAAAGTGTTTCCAATCCCGGTCGGTGACTTTCCAGCGAGTCAAGGGGTTCTTTTCCAACGCCTTCAGGCGTTTTTCCTGTTTATCCTTTGAGAGGTGCAGCCAGAATTTGATCAGCAGGGCGCCTTCGTCCACCAGCATTTTTTCCAGGAGCTTGGCTCGCTCCATACTTTGTTCAAGATCGGCCTCCTTGGTGATACCATACACCCTGTTGAGGATAGGCCAGGTGTACCAGGAACCAAGAAATACACCTATTTTCCCCTTAGGCGGAAGTGCTCGCCAGAAGCGCCACATCATGGGGCGATCGAGTTCCTCATCGGAGGGTTCGCCCATGCCATGGGTTTGAATGTGGCGTGGATCCATCCATTCGTTGAGCAGGTTGACAGTTGGACCACGGCCCGCGCCGTCCAACCCACCGACGAGGACAATCACTGAGAAATTGCCTGATTTCGCCAGTTCCATTTGTGTTTTGAGCAGAACCTCACGCAGACGAGGAACTTCTTGCTCATAAACGGATTTTTTGATTTTGTGCCCCAATTCCGCAGATTCAAACATATATCCCCGCCTTTCTTGGTTGGGCATTAACTGTGTCGAACGCGACTTCAAGAAATCGTTCCCTTCGGAGATTTCTACAATATTTCTACGGCAAAATAACCTAAAAAGTCATATTACAGAAAGAACATCTTTCCTGATTATCAACGGAGATATCACCCAGGTGCAAGGCGTGTCTCCTGGCAAGCTTCAATTGGCAAGCACTCTTGGGGAGTCACGTATAGTTTCTGAAGATGTCATCTCGTGCCTGTTTAGCTTATGCAACTGCATCTCCGAAAGATGTCCGTGACAAAATCAATTATTTCATTGAAAATCACATTTTTTATGTATCGTTTGGCGGTTTGAAACGTTTAATTGATGAAGAGGAAGATGTTTTATGTCAGACCAGCATGAACTATGGAGGTGGCAATGGAAACCAGAAATGTTCTTTGTATGATGGCGACAGCAATTTTTCTATGTTCAACAATTATATGCAATGCAGCTGAGCAGCAGCGTGACAGATTGCAACTGCATGCAGATGATCAGGTTCTGCAACAACAGGAACAAGAGAGGCTTCGCCATCGCAATGAAACCAAGATGGGAACAGGGACAAACAATCAAGGCATGCAGCTTCAAAATCAAGTGAGAACCCAGAGCGAGTCGAAAATAAACGAGGGAGCGGCGACTGGACAAGCAGGTAATCGAAACTCAGGAGGCCCAGGTGGCTCAAAACACAGCGGTAACAAGGGTGGTGGGAAAAAATAAATACTGTGAAGCTGTGGCGTAAATTATTGGCAATTGTAATTGTGGTAGTTGGAATCTTCGGAATGCTGGCGATCACCCAGTTTGTTTTACGAGGATCAATATTCTAACATGTATAGATCGTTGCGCTCGTGCAAAGTCCTGCAGGCAACTGGCTAATTTCCATAACATCTTCCTTGGAGGTTTTAGGATGGCTATGCTCTTCTCAAAGCTCAAATTACCTTTTCTTCACTGTACCCCGTTAAGGTGAAATTCTGTGAACAGTCGTAGCCTCAGGAACATTAACCCAACCGCAGCGCCGAATCAGGTTTGCTTGCACTTGTACTGCTCCAGCGATAAGTGTCCATTATGAGCTTGAGAAAAAAAGACCAGTGCCCGAACATAACGCCAGAAGTAATTCAGCGTGTTACCCCTTTTCGCGCCCCTGTCTTGAGTCCTTTTGGGTAAGCCAGCTATGCCGTTATTGCAACAGGGTTGTAGTGTTGCAAATGCTTTATATCGATACGGTCACCGTATTTTTGTTGAATTGCGTCAAGTGCGTCCTGACGTTTATTGTAGATATGTTCCTGGCCGATCTTGTCATACAACCCCGTACGTTTAAGAACGTCGACCACCTTGAATTTTGGGCGTGTGATATAAAACTCTATACCGGCCTCTTTAAACCACTCTGACATATGTGCCAGCATCTCTTCACCGGTTGTATCGATCTGCTCAACTGCCTCAATGTCTAATATCGCGACAAGTAACTGAGGTTTATCCGCCACGGCATTAACCAGGCGTTTTTCCAGGTAACCTGCGTTGACAAAATACAAATCTCCGTCATAACGAAAAAGAGCCAGGGTCTCGCTGGTTTGCATGCCAAATAAACTTGCATCTCGATAGGTACCATCTTCATGCAAGGCAACCTCAGCAAAATGTGGCCGCATTGTGCGATAAATATAAAACGCGAGCGATAGCGCGATCCCAATATATATTCCCTTTTCGAGGTGTGGAGCAAAGTATATTGTGCTGTTAAAAACCACCAATGCAACCACGGTATCATGGGGATTCACTTTCCAGGAGTGGAGTAAAGGTGCGATCTGGAATAACCCAACCACAGCAACTATGATAATAGCTGCAAGTGTTGCGATCGGCAGATGGTACATCAAAGGAGTCAGAAACAACAAGGTTATACCGACAACGATGCCAGAGACAACTGCGGTAAATCCGGTTTTTGCACCTGCGTCAAAGGCAACTGCTGTACGCGAAAAAGAACCGGATACAGGGTAGCCTTGAAGCACACCTGCTACCAGATTGGCAAGGCCTTTTCCCACCATTTCTTGATCAGCTGAGAGACGTTGACGAGTTTTAGAGGCAACCGCCTTGGCAACAGAAAATGCTTCTACAAAACTTAAAAAAGCAATCATTCCAGCCGGGAGGATAAGGTCTTTGATATGCTCTGGATTGTATTTTGGCCATACAAAGGATGGCAATCCTGCAGGGATATGACCGACCACAGCCCCTCCTGTTTTCTCATAATCAGTTAACCAGGCAACAACTGTTGTAATAATGACGGTAAGGAGAATTCCAGGTAATTTTGGAGTAAAACGTTTTAATAGAATCAATAAAACAAGTGAGAAAAACCCCATAAACATAGTTGTTAAATGGGTATTTTGGGGTATCGAAAGGGCCAGGTTCCAGAGGGTTTCATGCAGATGATTTCCGGGAGAAACAACAATACCAAAGAGTTTACCAAATTGCATACTGGCAATGACCAGTGCAGCAGCGTTGGTAAAGCCGATGACGACGGGATGCGACAGAAAATCAACCATGACCCCCATATGCAAAAAACCGAGAGTTAATTGAATACCACCGGCCATTAATGCCAACAGGGCCGCGTACATAATGGTTTGTTCAACATTCAGGCCTAATGGAGCCAGGGCCGCTGCTGTCATCAGAGAAATTACCGCCACCGGCCCGTTCTGCAACTGCCTGGAAGACCCAAAAATAGCGGCGACAATTGGGACTAAAAATGATGCATACAATCCATAGTGCGGAGGTAAACCTGCCAGTTGTGCGTAGGCCATGGCCTGAGGAATAAGAACCAGAGCCACGGTTATCCCTGCAAGTATATCCGCCTTGAGGATAGCTGGTTTTTTTAGTTCACCTATCCAGTCAAGAAATGGGATAAAACGATGACCAACCTCAGAAAGTGTTTCAAGAAAGATTTTTTTCATATCCTCTATTAAAATAATGAATGGACAAGATGATAATTCCCTGAAAATGTGGACACCAGGTTAAGCCCCCTGATATCAAGAACAACAGGGAGGATACATGCGTTTCTCAAAAAAGAGAGGTACAAGGCCGAACAACGCGAGCGCCGCGATTATACTATTGGCTTTAGTGTGTCGGGTATATCATCCGGGTGCGTTACGCAAATATCCAGGTCTTTAAGAATCCCATCCTCAATACCATAAATCCAACCATGTACAGCCAATTCTTTGTTGGATTTCCACGCTCCCTGTACAACTGTTGTGTGGCATACATTCACTACTTGTTCAATGACATTGAGTTCACATAAACGGTCACTAGTGTCCGGGTGAATTTTTAGTAATACAGCATAACATCTCGTATTAACAATTGATACAAAGCAAAATGACCATTATCGACTTGAAAACCTATCCCTTTCTGGGTGAGAATTCCGGCAAAAACCTGTGGTGAGGTACACATGTTTGCCGGACGATCGATTTTCAATCAGGTTATGGACTTCATGCCATTGCCGACCTTTCGCAGTTGCGTAGCCAAATATCAAGGCGACTTCAACGTCAAGACATTCTCTTGTCTCGATCAGTTTCTATGC
>JBBRDD010000042.1:0-28846 GCA_038204235.1 Desulfobulbales bacterium | reverse complement strand
ACATATTATAAGTTTTTGCTCGCCAAGATTAGAGTCGCCCATTTTATAGCCGTAAAACGCTCTCAGGTTCACAACCGGAACAACCACACCACGCAGATTAAGAACGCCACTACTGGACCCACTGCCACCCGGGATCTCCATAACACCTTCTTTTTCTATGATTTCCTGCACATCTTTCAATTGCACCGACAGGTATTGACCAACACTGAAAACAAGATAGCAGTTCTCTGTAAGAATATGGTGGGCCCCGGTTGACGCAGAGCCACTGTCAGTATCGACAGCCGCCACCTCGCAAGCCAATCGGCCCATAGCTTTTAGTTCCTCCATACGATTGCAAACCAGGTTTTCCATATTCAGCAGCATGATATTGTGTCCTTCTGCTTTCTGGTATATCCCTGAAACAGATGTGCTAGCGTACGATCCCATAGATAGAATTTCATCCTCCGGAATTCGCTCAATCGTTGTCACCTCCTCAACAATGATCCCCAACGAGCACCCATCGTTGGCCAACACCATAATCCTGGCTTTTTCTCCCAGACAACCATCGCCAAACATACTGCCACCAGTCAGGACTCTCCCTGCTTTTAATACCGGAATAGTGCGCCCTCTGAGCGTCAGAGTGCCGTCGATATCACCGTGTTTGAAAATATCCTCCAGGGATGCGCTAAAGCTCGGTTTTTCATCCGCAACATTTCTTTGATATAGATGTTTGGCTTCATCAAAAAAGGTTATCTCTTGAGTGCACTTAACCGAAATCCCAAACGATTGACCGGAAGACTTAAATGTCACATAACTGGAATATGTGGTTTCCTTTTTATCGTTCTTGTCACTTCGCAGGGCTTCGCCAATCTTCTCCAGTTCAAGGGAATTGCCGAAAAAAAGTTTATTAAGATCGAGAAGCTCCACCGTCCTGTTGCCCTTTTTCATTTGAATAAGAGCAGAGATAATTTTATCGTCAGTCTGCAATACACTATCCAGCGGCTGGACATCGGTCACGCTTGCCGAAAACACTTCCTGAATATCGTCAAAAAGCAGGCCGTACCGGCGCTGAAAGAGGGTGACCACCGCCACCATAGCGTCCTCGCTGTACACCTGCTGTGCCAGGCCGAGCCGTTTTTTCAGATTAATGATTGGAATCGCCTCTTCACGCAGATGCATAATCCCCTCAACAAAATCGAGACTGGCCGGAAGTTGTCGAATCGTTCCGGTTATCGGTGTTGCCTCGGCAACACTTTCTGCCCGGAGCGCTATTTCCAGCCCCTGTTTTCTGTCCAGTACAAAAGATGCAAACAACTGTTCTTGTGCCATTACAGAACTCTTTTCGTAAAATTATTGAACATATCCGTTCATTTTCTGGATGACCGCCTCTAACTCATCGATATTTCTTTCGACCTGAGTAATAAACCGTGGGGCGAGGGCATGGTATTTATCTCCGTTAATACCTGTCGAATCAGCCATCACCAGTATTTTTTTCAAGCCGTCAAAGTTATCCCTGGCCGCAATCATCGCGTCGAGATCGCACGTATTTTCCGCATAAAGAATTATAAGATCGCCATTTTTGGGGTTGCTGCCCGACAGCGGCGAACCATAGACAACATCACCGAAGATGGGACAGATTGACTGCAGCCCGGTAATTTTTCGCAATCGGGCCAAATATCGTTGCGGACAAATCTGCCACCGGCAGTCAGAACCGCAGGCAGATTTTTTTATTGCATAGAAAAATTTTCTCATACTATTGTCGAATGGTGAAAAAGGAATTGTGAACATTTTCAGATACTGCGATGACCACAAGCCAAATAGCATCAATCGTGCCAGCTTAAACAGACCGTTCAGAGAAAAAGTATTATATGTTTTTACGAGAGGTTACTGAAAAGGAAGCACAGGAAAAGCAAAGGGACAGAGGGCAAAAAGTGTCAACAAAAGTGAACATTTCATTTTTTGTTGACAATACCCTGTTCAGGAAAAATTGATTCGATATTTCTCAAAAAGCTGATAGAGACGGGTCCTGGAGATCTGGGAAATCCTGGCGGCCTCAGTGACATTACCGCCGGCGATTTGTTTGAGTTGACCGAGGTACTCAAGTTCGCATTTCTTTTTATGGCCAGACCAGGTTGGCAGATCCCCGGCAAACTCTTTTTTCGGCGGGGCTTTTTTCGAATTCACCCCGGCACGAGCCTGGTTCACCCTGAAACTATCCGGCAAATGGACGGCAAAACAGGTAGGTCCCAACATTGGGTTGGTGATGACCTGCTCCACCGTCTGATACAATTCGCGGACATTACCAGGCCAATCATAGGCTTGAAGAGCCTCGGTGAAATCAGCGTTGACCCCTTTTATTTCCAGCCCATAGCGGCGACAGAGTCTTAAGATAAAATAGAGTACCAGTTCCTGAACATCCTCGAGCCTTTCTTTCAAGACCGGTAATTCAATGGTATAGGCTTGAAGCCGGAACAGGAGATCACTTCTGAAGGTACCATTTTCGACACATTTTTTTAAATCCCGATTGGTGGCGGCAACAACCCTAAAATCGCTGTACACCTGCTTTGTCGATCCGACCGGCCGATACTCGTGTTCCTGCAGAAGACGCAAAAATGCCTTTTGGATACCGAGCGGAAGCTCGCCAACTTCATCGAGAAACAGCGTGCCGCCGTGGGCATGTTTGACAAGACCTTCCTGAGCAGAATCGGCATTGGTAAATGCCCCTTTCACATGACCGAAAAGCGTACTTTCGATCAGCATTTCCGGAAGAGATGCACAATCGACAACGACAAAATTTTTATCGGCTCGACCACTGTTTTCATGAATGGCTCTGGCAAATAATTCTTTACCGGTTCCGGTGGGCCCGGTCACCAGAACGCTGACATCGGAAATAGACGCCCGGGCGACCTGGTCGAGACATTTTTTTATAACCGGACTACTGCCGATTATCGCGTCTCTTTTCAAGGCAACCGGAATTGGTGTCACTTTCTGTTTTTCCCGTCTGTACTGCAAGGCGCGGCTTAACTGCAGCGAGAGCTCCCTGATCACATAGGGTTTTTCAATATAACTCCAGGCACCGCTGAGCACCGCTTTTTCAGCACCATCTGCATCGCCCCGGCCGGTGATAATGATCACTTCCGGTTGCCCAGTACAGGCTGTTATTGAGGGAATAAACTCCAGACCATTGCCGTCCGGCAGCTGCACATCAAGTAATACGACATCAAAGGATGCCTGCCGCAAAAGGGCCAGTCCGTCCGCCAGGGTGCATGCCGCACTGCCATTGTGGCCACCGGCAGTCAGCTGCTCCATAAGCATCTCTGTCAGTCCATGATCGTCATCAATTATTAGAATTTCAGCCATGATCCAGCACCTTCCGGACAATTTGATACAGCTTTTCTTTCTTGACGGGTTTCACCAGCAACTCTTTAATACCGGACATAGTGGCCCGTTTTTTGTCAAAGTTGCCGCTATGTCCGGTAAGCATGACAATCGGGATATCCGGCCGCTGGCCCAGAAATTCACGGGCCAGTTCGGCACCGGTCATCTCGGGCATAAGCATATCGGTGATCACCAGATCACAGCAGTCCGGGTTCAGGCGAAAGGCCCGGACCGCGGCAATACTGTCGCTAAACGTCGTCACCGCATAACCTTTCTCCTGAAGAAGTACCCGCAGCAGATCAGTAAGAGCAATCTCATCATCAATAACCATAATCCGTTCATTACCACCTGGTTCGACACTTCTTTTTACCTGCCGGCTAAGCACCTCGCCACCATCAACGCTCAGATAGAGCTGGAAAGTCGTTCCCACTCCAACCTTACTGGCAACCTGTATCTCACCCTGGTGCCTGGTTATGATCCCATGGACCACAGCTAATCCCAAACCAGTCCCATGCTCCTTTTTTTTGGTAGTAAAAAACGGATCGAAGATCTTGTCCAGCTTATCCTTTGCAATACCGCATCCGGTATCGCTCACCTCAAGGTTCAGGAGAGTTCCAGTCTCTCGGGGCAAGATCGCATTACTGATGATCTGTCCGGTATCTTCGATTTCAGACAGCCTGATAGTTATCCGACCATGCTCGTCGCCGATGGCTTGTCTGGCGTTGGTACACAGGTTCATCAGCACCTGATACATCTGGCCGGAATCTGCAAGAATTGAGCGACAGGAAGAATCTATCTCGTGCAGCAGTTTAATCGTCGCCGGCAGGGATGGCGTAATCAGTTTGATAACCTCTTCGATGATAGGCTGTATCTTTATCAGGCGAAACTGCCCGTCACTCTGCTTCCTGCTGAAGCTCAGGATCCGTTTGACAAGGTCTACTGCTCGATCGCCACCGGCGATCACCTGGTCCAGATCTCTTCTTGCCGGATGGTCCGGCGCGAGGCGGCCCCTGGCAATCTCACCATAGCCTATCATGGCGGCAAGAATATTGTTGAAATCGTGAGCAATCCCCCCAGCTAGTGTGCCGAGGGCCTCCATCTTCATGCGCTGCTGCAGCTGTTGTTCCATCAGCTTTTCGCGGGTTACATCCCTGGCGACCTGCACGAGCTTACAAAGCTTCCCTTGCTCATCGAAAATAGGGAAAGATGAAACGATGAAAGTTTTATCAAGAACAACGTTGTGTATTGTTCCAATATGGAAACGAGGGTCCTCTCTTGTCTGCAACAATGGACATTGTTCACAGGGCGTTGTCCGGTGATGGAAAGCCGCATAACATTTCTGGCCTTTGAGACCGCCCAGCGCATAGCCAAACAGGTCGTGAGCCACCTTGTTGGCCCGGACTATGCGCATTTCCAGGTCCAGGATGGTGACAATATCCGGCAACGCATCGACCGTTGCTTCCCATTCCCTTTTGGCCAGGAAAATTTGATTTTGGGTATTTTTCTCCTCGACTATATCAGTTATTACCGAAAGACTGAGAACCAGGTCGACAAGCTCGCCCTCAACTGCAAAATTGGCTTGCATCATCGCTCGAAGCCACTCTATCCGGTCAGCAGGCGGAAATCGCAGACCAAAATCGAATTGCACACTATTGAGGTTGTCTCCCGCGAGTTTATTGACGGGAAAGAGTTCCTTGGGCTCGGAATTTCCCTTCGCATCAACCAGCTCGAGATCAAGCTCCGCCAATCGACAACCAACCAGTCCGCCGGCCGGTACACCCAGCAGTTTATCGGCCGCACTGTTGCAGGCAGTTACCACTGCGGCACCATTAAATATGATGGTTGCTGCGCCGATATGTTCGAGAAAATCAGGCAAAATCAGAGGATAATAAATTATTCGGGCCGTATATTGCCAATGGGACATTCCAAATGACAATGAGATCGATTTCTATCGGGTCCACACCTAACGTTATACACGCGTATGAACGAATTTTGAAGAAGATATTGTGCATTTTGATAAAATCAAATACCTTGCAGAGACTTTTTAAAATACGCCATCAACCACCAACCTACCATCGCCCATTCATAAAGGAACAATCATGCAGATTCTTGTAGCTTATCGAGGTACCAATGTTGGAAAAGACCTTCTCAACCTGGCCATACGACACGCCAAGGCATTTGACGGGAAGATTCAACTCGTCACTTCTCTGCCGGGAGGAGAAAAAACAACCAAGAAAAAAATCACCGAGGCAGAAGATAACCTCGCTGAAGCGGGGAAATTACTCGACGAGCAAAACATTCCGCACGAGAATCATCTCCTGATCCGCAACAATAGTGCCGGGGAGGACATTGTCGCGTTTGCCACGGACAATGCATGCGACGAGATTATTATCGGTGTAAAAAGCCGTTCTAAAGTCGGTAAAATTCTTTTCGGCCGAACGGCTCAGCATATTATCCTGAAGGCGCATTGCCCGGTAGTATCAGTAAAATAATGATGATGTCGTAAAAATTCTATGTGTGTTTGACGGGGTTTTTGCGATAGAGCGTACTCGGCACACCTCGCAGATATATCTCTTCGAGATAGGAGAGCTTTCTCGGGAGTTGTGCCGGAGCCCCTCTGGCGACAAGAAAAGTTGCCGTTTTGCCATTTACGAGCAGACCAAAATCGTCGATGCCGAGTAGCTCTGCACCATTGCTGGTTGCACACTGAACCGTTTCAGCTAAACTGTAACCGGCCTTTTTATACAGCTTCATCTCTTCAACCATGGACTCCCCATGCAGGACGCCGAGACTGCCGGCATCGGTACCGAGAGCAACCTTTACCCCTAATTCTCGCGCCATGGCAAGCTGCCCTATCTGGTGCTCGAGGTTTTTTTCGATAACCTGACGATCAGCCCCTGCCTCGGCGGCATGGATATTGAGACCATAGGCTTTCATGGTAAAAACGGTCGGCACCCAGAAAGTGCCCTTTTCCGCCATCAGTTCGAGATTTTCTCTGCCCATGAAAGAGCCGTGTTCTATGGAGTGGCAGCCACCCAGAACGGCGAGCTGCACCGGCAGCCTGCCGTTGGTATGGACCATCACCTTTCTGTTTTGCTGTTCTGCTGCCCGCACCACCGCGGCTATCTCTTCTTGAGTAAACTGCGGCAGCGTCTGTCTGCCGAATATTTTCAGACTGTTCAATCCCGAGTTGACCAGTTTCACGTGGTCAATGGCATCATTATCGGCGGCGTATGCTTCGGCCAGATTTTCTCCTTCTCCCGGGTATCTGCCGATCAAAGCACCGTAGCGTCCCTTTTTATGCCAGGCCCGACCGGCGACTTTCAGAATAATCTCCTGATGCATCTCCGGGTCCGCTCGGTAGCGAAGGGCAAAACCGCCTCGGTCACCGCCGTCGCGGGCGGCAAGTACTCCATGGGAAAAAAGATAGTGGAGATGTCGGCCGATAACCGGACGCAACTCTTCATATCCTGCAGATAACTGCCATTCCCGTATCTTATGGTCGGTCGCCCCGGACATGAACAAATGGACATGGCTGTCAACCAGTGGAGGTATAATAGTGCAGTGGGATAAATCTTTAACCCGTGCTGCCGGCGGCAGCGTCTCGACAGAGTACGGTTCGATTGCGGCGAATCTGCCATTGACAATCTTCAACAGTACTTTTTCCCGGATCGGTCCACCACTGCCGTCTATCAGCCAACCGGCAAGAATATAGATAGCTTTGTCCATTTGCCCTTTACCGATATTACGCTGCCGCTTTTGCTGCAGCCTCAACACCTTTGCTGAAATCGGTCGGAATAGTCGCTGCCCGAACTGCCAGCTCCCTGTCGAGCATCAACAGAGCATGGGCGTTGTCGCCGATCAATTTCAACTGGGCAATGATATCGTTATCATTTTCTTCCTCTTCGACCTGCTCGGTAACGTACCATTCAAGAAAAATCTGGGTTGCATGGTCCTTTTTGCTTTGGGCCATTTCCATCAGGTCATTGATCGAACTGGTGATGAACTGCTCATGGGTTAAAGTCTTGGTAAACATGTCGAGCTGCGAGGAGAACTCGCTCGGTGGCGCCTGGATGGCTTCAAGTTTTATGTCCTCCCCCTGGCGCTGTACATATTCGTAGAGTTTCATGGCGTGGAACATTTCCTCGTGATATTGCACCATGAACCAGTTGGCAAAACCTTTCAGACCGATTTTATTGGAATAGGCCGACATCGACATATACAGATAGGCAGAATACATCTCTTTATTTATCTGTTCGTTGAGGGCTTGGGCCATTTGTTTATCTAACATGAAAAACCTCCTTGATGAGTTGAAAAAAAATGCCTGACTGACTGGTATGTTAAGCATCAAGAAGCGACTGGCAAGCCGGAGCTCATCTGATAAAAGCAAAACCTAACCTTAATATCTGGGTGCGGTCCTCATACTCCAGGAGATCCTCGGCCAGCGCATTGGTGTATTGCGCGTAAAAGTAAACGTCCAGGGCGTCACCGAAAAAGTGTTTGAGAGGATAAGAAAAATCAAGCTGGAAAGAAACACCTTCATCCGCCCAGCGAAAATGAGTATCAGTGACAAATTTTTCTGCCAGACTGAACTTTGCGCCGAGATCAAAATACCCTCGATAATCGGGAAGGGTCGCATTCGTACTGTTATCATTTTCCACATAGGTCCAGATTTTGGGGGACAGCTGGAGGCCGAACTTGCTGTCGGCGTCATAAAAGACCAGAATCGGTTCAATGTATGCAAAATTAGTGCTCCGGGAAAGGTCCTCTCCCCGGCCGTTCGATTCATGCTGGAAACCGCCCTGCAGAAACACTCCCCGCAGAAGGCCATGCGCTGATGTTAAATAATTTTGTGACAACCAGAAAAGTTCCGGTTTGTAACTGGTGTCGTCAAAAGGGGCCGAAGCCGACTGCAAATCCCAGAAAGACGTCTGGGTATACCCCATATGCAGTCCTTTTACCCATGGATGCAACTCGGCAAAGCTTGTATCCGCGGCAAAAAACCGGTATCTGAAACTTATTTGAAATTTACTTTTGCCCGGGTCTGTGCCAACAAGAAAATATACCGGCTGGTAGGCCGATGCATTTTTTTGATACGGCTCGTAAATGTTGGACATTGCGTCCAGACTGGGACGGACTACTTCGGGGGCAGCAACGTTATCGCCCTGCGGTGCGACCACATCAAAGACAACCCGGGGCGCATCCACATCGGCAAAGGACATGACAACCTGCCCCTCCAGTATACTGGGAAGCACGAAGCTATAGTGCTGCCGGAGACCGGAAATGTCTCCCGGTTTTTCTGACTCTTGCGGTGCAGAATCTTTTCGGGCGAGGAGAACAAATTTTTTTTCAGCGGTAATCAACTCACAGCTCATCTCGTCAGGAAAAGGCGCGGCCCCGTCTGTCCCCCCTGCAAGAGAAACGAGCAATATCTCAACCTTTTCGCCGACGGTGAGTTGATCCTGTTCCATTGAAACGGCAAACTGTCGAGCCTGGCTCGAAAAAGGCGCAACAATAATACTTATGCAAATCAGGGTAAATACGTGCAATCTTCTCATTACTGCCTTACTCCAAAAACTCTGTCAAAAAGAACAAGAAACCTGAGAGTACTCTTGACATCAATAACTTGAATGTACCGCCAAGGTACTTATCCCGGCTTATTTTTCGTTTACCGGGGTTACGACCCAGCCCGGAATTAAAGGAATGATAAACCAAAGCGTTGAAAAATTACTCACTCAATTTTATCTTTGCTCCTAATTTTTCCATATCAATAAGATATTGTGTAGATCTGTCGAGATAAAAGGACAGCGGCTTCGAAAAATCTTTACCAACCAGACCATCAACAAAAAACTGACTGACCTCCCGATGCCGGTTGAGAATCAGCTGCGAACGGTAGAAGATCAACCATTCCTCCCTGGTCATTTTCTGCACCATAATTTCCAGGGCTTTTTCGGCTCGCGGCTGATACATCCAGAAATACATAAGATCCAGGGCGTTGACAATAATAAACCGCTCCTGCTCCCTGGCCTCATAGTTCAGTGTCTGCATCATCATCTTCGGGGACTGCAGCATCTCAAGGACATCTTCCTCAGGAAATTGCAGGTCCAGCCTGGAAAAGACAGCAAACAGCTGAGAAATTTTCGTCCGGTAGGCGGCGAGTCGCAGCCGAATATTGGTCTGTCGGTCCGCCAGTCCTTCGATAACTGCGGCGACACAGTCCGAGGCGAATTTGGAGATAATAGCCGCCCACTTCTGCAGGGCCCCGGAGATATCGGGGACTCCACTCAGCTGAAGCACCATACCGATGGCCGAATTCAGTAGAATAGCCAGGGGGATGGCCAGAATCGAGCGAAAAAAATTACCGACTGCGGCAGACCTGGGCAACCCGCGAAAAGTGTTATGCGTCGAAATATAGATGCCGTTGGCAAGGCCCATAACTGAATAGAGCAGCACCGGATTGGTGGCCGTGGTAATACCGAACGCCCTGTCCAGCAACAGCGTTTTCACCAGATAATCGAGGAGCGGTACGGAAAAGCCGGTATACAGCAGCGAATCGGCAATACGGCTCCAGCTGACCAGGGAATTCCAGGGCAGCAGCGGGGAACGGCGGAGTCCGCCGCCGCCGAGAACCGACTGGATGATATTACGCGTTCCGGTAATGCCAAACCAGATAAAAGCACCCAGGTAGGCAAGCAGCCACCAATCCTTGGTCAAACTGAAGGTAAGAAAAGCCGGTATGAAACCCAATACAACTTTCAAACTGTTTTTCAGATTTGTATTGAGATATTTCCAGGGATGGCTCAGTCTCTCCTTTGCTCTTCTGTCGACTAACAGCTTACCGTTATCGCCATGCTTCCCCAGCCCGCCAAGGGTGGCAATATTACCCGCCGCCGGGGGGTGGACCAGAAAACCATCAAGATCCCAGTCATTCCATCGTTGACATTCTGTTTTGTTCAAAAAAGGCAGTGCGGACAAGAAATTTTTTTTCCCTGCTGTTGCCGAACCATCGCGGCAGCGGCAGTGAGAGTTTTTGGTCAACAGGCCAGTAACCGGGATGAGGGATCGTTTTTTCTGGCTGACCCCCTCTCGAACCACCTTTTTCGCCCGTGCCGGCAGGGTCTCAAGTATCACCAGTCCCATCCCGTGCTGATGTTCCGCCTGACCGGTTGACCCGGAGCCGATACGCGACCCCAGGGTACGCTTTTTATAAAAGTTATGTAAATTTTCCAGATGATAAAGGATATCCATTAACTGTAATTTTCTCTCCTGCATCTTCTCGTTCTGCAGGATGTCCTCTTCTGTCCGCTTATCCTCCGGCAACTGTTCAAGACGATTTTTGTGACGGAGACGCTGCTCTTCATGGTCCCAGATGATGGCGCGAATGACCCTTTTGAGGCTGATGACATTATCTTCATTCAGAGCTTGCTGGAGCTCGCTTATCAGAGCGTAATGCTGCTCAGGACTTGTCAGATCAACAGCCTCGCCGTCATAGACACCTCGCTGAGCTGCAATGCCCGAGGTTATACCATGAGCAGCATTTTTGAGATTATACGCCTCTATATGGCTGATCATCCCTTCGCATAAATAGAGCAGTTCCAGGGTATCCTGTATCGACAAATTGCTCAGATTGAGAGTAAACTTTGAACTTGAATGCAAAGACAACAATCTGCTGAGCAGGGTGTTGAGGTCCAGCCGGAGCAATTGGGGTACATCGGGGCTGTCCTGCGGGTGGCTCGGGTCATGGATCTCCGGATTGCGGGCTGGCTGCAGAAACTGGTCGATTATGGTTTCGACATCCACCTCCTGCAGCTGCGCAAGACGTCGCTGGACGAGCTTAGTCGAATCTGCGGATGGCTGGGGCGGGTTATGCTGGAGTTCATGAATTTCTTCTTGGATCTGATTGACAAGGGCGTTGTGGATGAACCTGGCGAGATGCAATACCGAAGGTTGTCCAGTCCCGATAAAGCGGAGAAAGGCATCAGACGGCAGCGGCTCGAGCGAGAGATGCAGATCCCGGTTGAGGGTTTCACGATGGCGGACATTGAAGACGTCGAACATATCAAAAACATATTTCTGCTGGTAGTCCGAGACCAGACGGCCCTCTTCCATCAGCTGTATAACCGCCTCCTCTTTGAGAAACTTGAGAAAGGCTCGATTATCATCGAAGCCGTGAGGCTCCCAGGTAAAACGGACGTATTTATCGCGAAAACGACAGGTCATCTCAATACCCACCTGCACGTGGATATCAAGGATAGCACTGGCTTCGATCAGCTCTTCAATCACGTCCGGACGGACGTAATTATAATAGACCACGGTCAGGTAGCGGATGCCTTTGATCCAGGCATCCATCACCAGGTGAGTCGGTGACTTTCGCCCCTTGGTATTCGCATCGTGAACACGATCGTCAAAGGTATATTGGTTCCAGTCTTCCGGCATTTCCAACAGATGATATTTGGCCAGTTCGGCCCGCACCAATCGGGGGTTCCCGGTAGAAACCATCCGGAAATCATGGGCCAGCTTCAGCTGGCGCAATTCATTGTCCTTAACGCGCAGCAGATCCTTCATGATCTGCAGCTGCACTCGTGCGGTATTTTTCTGGTAGAACGACGTAGAGGAAAGGGAGACCTCGTCACGGACAACACGCAAGGCACTGATCCGGTCACGAGCCCGGCCCTTTTCAAAGGTACCCAGCAGGCTGGCAATAGCGTAAGCGATCCTTAATCCGCGGGGAGCAGCCATCTCTTTGATACCATGCGGATGCATATGCTCAACAAGCAGGGAGCGCAGCTCCTTGGAGCGGCTGCCTTTTTCCAGCACTTCCCGAACGATGCTGAGAAGCTGGTAGTCATTTGAATCAAAAAATATCGCTGCAGGTTGTTTATTCATCAGAGCTGTAGAGTTGTGGTGTCAGATAAAATAAATGATACTAATAAGTATATATTATGTCCTGCATGAGGATCCCGGACAAAAGCATATAAAATGTAAGCTGGCAGGTACCACTTTTCTTCATTTCCCGGTAGAATACCGGCCGGCTTGGTTTACATAAGTCAAGACGCCTCAGCAAGTAAGAAAATCTGTCCCAAGGTACTTCCACCCCTCAAGGGGGTACTGAAAAGAATCCCGGCTTATTTCCCGTTTACCGGGGTTGAACACCAAGTCATATATCAGGATACTTCAATATGAAACCAGAAACCAGAATGTTTGCTAAAATATGGCCCGAAAGAGACCAGACTCCAGCCACAACCGTCAATCCACCCCTTTATCGAGGCTCAACCGTTCTCTTCGATGGATATCAGGAGATGATAAAGGTGGGTCGTCATGAATACGAGGGCATCACCTACGGAACAGACAGGTTGCCCACCCAGAGGCAATTTGAAGAGGCAATGCGCGGGCTCGAGGGCGGTACCGTGACCAGAGTCTTCCAATCCGGTATTGCCGCCATCCAGACCACCCTGCTGGCCTTTACCAAGAGCGGCGACCATATCCTGGTCTGCGACAACGCCTACGGGCCGGGTCAACGATTCTGTAAAAAAGTCCTGAAAAAATTCAATATCGATTGTACTCCCGTTCCGGCCGATGTCGGCGCGGACATTGAGCGATATATCAAGCCCAATACCGTGTTGATCCTGCTTGAATCACCGGGATCGATAACCTTTGAAATCCAGGATATCCCGGCAATCACCGCCATCGCCCGGCAGAAAGATATCATTACCGTACTTGACGCCACCTGGGCCACGCCGCTCTACTTGAAACCTTTCGAGCTGGGAATCGATGTATCCATCCATTCAGTCACCAAATACATTTCCGGCTATTCCGACGTGCTTGCTGGAACGGTGACGGTGGGCGAACGTCATGCAGAGACTTTTGCCGACTTTTACAAACTGATGGAAATTTATACTCCGGCGGAAGAGTGCTACCTCGCGCTGCGCGGCCTGCACTCAATGGCGACCAGATTACGGCAGCACGAGCAGTCGGCACTGACCATAGCCAGATGGCTGGAGAGTGTTGCCATCGTCGACCAGGTCCTCCATCCCGCCTTGCCAAGCCATCCGGAGCATCATCTCTGGCAGAGGGATTTCACCGGCTCATCCGGACTTTTTGCTTTCACCTTCAAAAAAGAGTATACCGACGAGCAAATGACTGCCTTTATCGATTCACTGCAGCTGTTCCGTCTCGGCTACAGCTGGGGCGGATATCAAAGCCTGCTCACCGCTGCCAGGATCGTTCGGGCCACCCCATCGAGATATGCAGGTAAAACTATCGTCCGCCTCAGCGTCGGCCTGGAAGACTGCGATGATCTGCGCCACGATCTGGAACAGGGCCTTGCTCTTTTGTAACAAAGGATTTCGTTTACTTTTACGATTTAATGCATTTTTGAGGGAATTATGAGCGACTCACTCCAGCAGCAGATTTTGCCTCTGCGGCGCAGCGAACAAAACGAACCCGGCACCCCGGTATCTCTCCAGATACCGGTGGAAATCCCCGCCGGACCCTGCTGAGGACCGAAACCGCCTCCACGGTCCAGTGGATATGCACGTGCCGGGTATACCATCTGCCCTTTTGTCGCGGGCTTTGTCGAAACTCCGACCGGACCGGTTCCCAGAGTTTCCACATCGCTCTCAATCCGTGACAAACTTGGCACCCTCGGGGCCAGAACCGGCTTTACCCGTAATAAATACAGCATCACCCCGGGTCTGTACTGCGTTGGCGAACCAGACCAAAACTCGCCGGTTCTGGTCACCGCGAACTACAAACTGACCTTTGATGCGTTGCGTAAAGAACTCACCCATCTCTCCCTGTGGATTCTGGTGGTCGACACCCGGGGTATTAATGTCTGGTGTGCAGCGGGCAAGAAGACCTTTTCTGCCGAAGAAGTTGCCTACCAGGTACAAAGTGCAAAACTTGATCAGCTGGTTGCACACCGGGAACTGATCCTGCCCCAGCTTGCGGCAAGCGGTGTGGCAGCCAGAGACATCAAAAAACTCTGCGGCTTTCGAGGCCGATTCGGGCCGATTGCAGCCGCTATGCTGCCGACGTTTCTCAAAAACGGCAAAGCGGACGAAATTATGCGTACAGTAACTTTTTCTCTAAAAGAGCGTGCCGTTCTTATCCCTCTGGAAATCTGCATGTTATGGAAACGACTCCTCGCCGCTTCTGTTGCTGTGTTCGTCCTTTCGGGAATTTCTCCACAAATATTTTCCCTGGAAGCCGCCCGCAGTCGGGGCCTCCTTCTCTTGCTTGCCACCCTCGGGGCGATCACGGCAGGGGCAGTAGTCACGCCGCTGCTGCTTCCCTGGATTCCATTTCGACAATTCTGGCTGAAAGGGACGGTGACCGGTGGGATAACGGCCATGCTCTTTCTGGTTGGAATACAGCCGGCAGTTAATGGGCTTGAAAAACTTGCCATTTTTCTGTGGATCACCGCCTGTGCCGCTTATCTCGCCATGAACTTTACCGGTTCTACCCCATTCACCTCACTCTCCGGAGTGGAAAAAGAGATGCGCAGGGGCCTGCCTACACAGATATGTGCAGCAGCGCTGGCTCTGCTGATCTGGCTTGCCGGCCCTTTTTTGCAGTAAAGGAGAACAGCCATCATGAAAGGTTTCAGATATCTTGATAATACGGCAATACTGCGGTTATCTGAGGAAAAATGCATCGGTTGCGGCAGCTGTGAGCTGGTCTGTCCCCATCGCATCTTCAGCGTTCGGCACGGCAAGGCCCGTATCACCGACAAAAACAGGTGCATGGAATGCGGCGCCTGCGCGAAAAACTGTCCGGTCGACGCCATCTATGTAAACCCCGATGACGGCTGCGGCTGTGCCGCCTATATCATCAACAGCTGGATTGCCGGCGTACGCGGCAAGCCGCCATCAGGATGCGGCTGTTGAGGAACCTCAATCTTTTTCACTGACATACTTTTTCCTGACTTTTTCAATGACCTCGTCCGTCAAACGAACAAAGGCCAACCATAAATGACAGAATCATAAAAAGTAGTTGATAATTTATTTTATGATGGTATCAAGAGTAGTTTCTTCATGAAGAATTTGCATGATTTTTTCATTCATGCTAATCTTTTACAGTTGTTTCCTCGCAGAGTTGCCTAAACTTGAATAGTTGCTTTATGATAAATTAATAAAAATTTAACGATTCTCAGCTTCGACTCCCTCAGTCTAACAAGTACTATCAGGTCAGGGTGCATGATTAGCAAAGATAATACCTTTTCTCTCATTCAAAAGTCCGGTAATCTGCCAACGCTTCCGGCAATTCTCATCAAACTGCTCGCGGCTTGTGACGCTGAAGACACGGCGATGGCCGATATTGCCACTATAATAAGCAGGGATCCGGTGCTCACCTGCAAAGTACTGCAACTCGTCAATTCAACCTATTACGGTTGCCGATATTCCTTCAGCAACATAGAACAGGCAGTTGTCTATCTCGGTGCAAATACTATTAAAAACCTGGCGATAACCATGTCGATTCACCAGGTTTTCGGACACAAGAGTTTCACCAGCCTGAAAAAATTCAACATCAATGTTTTCTGGTATCACTCGCTGATGTGTGCCACCCTCGCCCGACGCATTGCCCAGCGAATCGGTTTTACCAACATCGAGGAAGCGTACCTTGCGGGCCTTCTCCATGATATCGGCAGGCTGATTCTGATTGCGACATTCCCTGCGGAACATGAAACAATCCTCGCCAAGACAAAGGATCGACAAAACACCTTATGGGCCGAAAACCAGCTGCTGGGAGTAACTCACGACGAAGCAGGCGGCTGGCTGCTGCAAAGATGGCGACTGAACGCCATGCTGGCAGATGCCGTACGTTACCACCACCAACCACCGGACAAGATTAAAGAGGCTTTTCCTCTGGTCAGAATTATTTACACCGCAAATATCCTCTGTCAAAAAAACGATGTCAGCGAACAGGAATATGCCGACGCTGATCTATTGACAGGCCTTGATCATGCCGCTTTAGAAGAAATAGTCGAAGGAGCGGAGGAGGAGGTGGAAGAGATTGCTATCAGTCTTGAGATCAAGATTCAAAAACCGACTGAAAGCGTTGATCCCCCCGTCGCAAAAGACAGTGCATCTCCGGATGACAGTCAAGGGGGTGCGGCCGCAGGTCAAACTGGAACCGCCCCAGTGGAGGATAGTTCCGATGAACAGCAGGAAACGCTGCAGCAAGCCCTGACTGCTCGAGTAAAAAGTGTTTCCCTGCTGGCGAGTTTTCTTGAAAATCTGGCCCATGCCGCAGATACTGAGCAGATTATTGCGGCCTGCGAGCAGGCAATGGGTATCCTCTTTACAATTGACAAAGTGCTGTTATTCTTGCCTAATAGCAATAACCTTCTGTTGAAGGGGCGAACGTCACCGGACAATAGCCTGCATCAGGCCAGCCAGGGATTGACCCTCACGATACAAAAAAGCTCAAGCCTGATCGTCAAAACCTACCACGATATGGCAATTACCTCCCTGACGACAGATACACCAGCGGACAATCTTGCCGACCGACAGATCCTGGCAATTTTTAACAGCAACACGGTGCTCCTGGTTCCATTCGTTATCGATAAAAAACCGACCGGAGTCATTCTTCTTGGCCTGCCCGAAACAGGAGACTCGCTCACCCATGTTGACCACAAACTGATCCAGGTAGTCATCCACCAGGTGGGACTCTGTCTTCAGCTGGAGAGAATGAAGGAGCAAAAAGCGGCGGAACTGGATGCTGCCCGGATGGCAGCAGTATCGATGACAGCAAGAAAAGTTGCCCATGAGATAAATAATCCGCTAGGGATCATCAGTAATTATATTGCCTCGATAAAGCTTAAAAATCCAGCCGATGACACGATGCAGAACGAGTTGAACATCATTGACGAAGAGATTCAACGAATATCATCGATGATCAGGCAGCTCGACATATTCTCCAAAGACCCCGGTTTTCATTTTGAAGTAACCGATGTCAATGCTACCATTGAGGGTATCGTCCAGCTTCTCAATTCAGCGCACTTCGGCGGACCAGGAATAGGTATTTCCTTTCTGCCTGACAAATCACTTCCACGCATCGTGACCTCAAGGGATGGTATCAAGCAGATCCTTATCAACCTGCTGAAAAATGCTGCTGAAGCGATGCACGAGGGTGGCAGCATAACGGTAGAAACAAGACAATCCGCACCGGAAGCAACCACCGTAAAAAAAGGGATTGAGATAGTTGTTACAGACACGGGACCGGGTTTACCAGACCTCGTAAAAAACCGTCTCTTTGTTCCCTTTGTCACGACAAAACAAAATGGACACTCGGGTCTTGGTTTGTCAATAGTTCATAAAACTGTCAAGGATCTTGACGGGACCATCACCTGCACCAGCAATCCATTGGTTGGAACCTGCTTTTCAATATATCTTCCCGATTCCAGCCAAAACGAGCTATCAAGGAGAATGCAATAGCCATGCAATCGAATATTCTGCTCGTAGACGACGAACCACGATTCATTGACAGTCTGCAAGACATTCTCAAACATTTCAACTATAAATGCACGAAAGCCCCGAACGGAACCGAGGCCATCAAGCTGTTGAAAACAAATCAATTTGACCTGGCGCTGCTTGATGTGGGCCTGCCGGATATCTGCGGCTGTGAGATTGTAAAATCAATCAAAACCTGGAACATCCGCACCGCCGCCATTATGCTGACCGGCATCAGTACTGTTGAAACCGCCGTAAAGGCAATGAAGTTTGGGGCATATGATTTTCTCAGAAAACCGATTAATCACGAGATCCTCATAAAAACAATAGACAAAGCACTGCAGCACAATAAGCTGGCAAGCGAGCTCCAGCTCAGTGAACAAAGATACGAAACCCTGGCGGCAGCCGCCTGGGAGGGAATATTCATCCATGAAAACAACCAGATTATCGAAGCGAACAGCCAGTTTCTGCAGATGTTCGGCTATACCCATAGCCAGCTGTTTCAAGGCATAAGCGTGGACAATATTTTCACCCCGGCCTCAAGGGCAATTGCCGCGAAATTTATAGAGCAGGAGATTATCGGCAGCTTTGAATTATCAGGAATAAAAAAAGATGGGACAGAATTTTTTGTCGAGGCTAAATCCCGTCCGATAACCTATCTCAATAAACCAAGACGAGTGTGTGTTATCAGGGACATTTCCGAGCGGGTCAGGGCCGAAGAAGAAAAACTCAAGCTGCAGAAAAAGCTGGCCAAAGCGGGAAAGCTCAGCGCCCTAGGATTAATGGCCGGATCAGTAGCCCATGACCTGAACAATATCCTGTCGGGGATTGTCAGCTATCCAGACCTGCTGCTCGCCCAGATGGGCGAAACAGATAAATATTATGTCCAGATTAAAAAAATCCAGGAAGCAGGGAAGCGGGCAGCGGCAGTAGTTTCCGACCTGGTGACCATAGCAAGAAACGGAGCATCGCCGAAGACGATTGAAAATATCAATGATATCATTCTCGATCATCTCAACTCACTCGAACACCTTGAACGTCTGGCAAACTTTCCGAACACCAGAATTCAAACCAGACTCAACAAGAATCTATATAACACCTGCTGTTCACCACAGCACCTGCACAAAATTCTTCTCAACCTGATCGGCAACTCCCTGGAGGTCGTCGAAGGACAGGGTATTATCCAGATAACGACTGAAAACAGTACGTTTATCCACCCCCTGATGACCGAGAAAACGGGACCTGGGGACAATGAGTATATAAAATTGACCGTATCTGACAATGGTCCTGGAATCAAGCAGGAAGATATAGAGTATATTTTCGATCCGTTTTATACGACGAAGGTGATGGGAAAAAGCGGGACCGGTCTTGGCTTATCCATCGTCTGGAATATCGTTCAGGAGCATAACGGCTGGATAGAGATTAAAGACAATACCCCAGGCGCTGTATTCGAAATTTATCTGCCCGCAACCCAGGAAACTGTATCCCCGCTTCTGGACAGTGGAACACTCGATTCTTTGCGGGGGTGTGGCGAAAATGTTCTGCTCATTGACGACCAGAAAGAACAGAATGAAATCATGGAAAAAGTTCTCCAGAAAATGGGCTATACTACATATTCGGTCCAGAGTGGCGAGGAAGGGATAGCCTTTTTAAAAAAACGACCGGTTGATCTGGTTTTACTGGATATGATCATGGGAGATGGACTGAACGGGCGGGAGACATATGAGCAGATCCTAAAAATTAATCCGCAGCAGAAAGCAATCGTTATCAGTGGCTTTGCCAGAAGTGAGGAGATAACCCAAATAAGAAATCTTGGCGTGGCAGACTTCATTGAAAAGCCGGTGACAATCAACAAGATTGGACTGGCTGTAAAAAAGTCTCTGGCCCGGACAAATGCTGCCTTCGATCCGAAATAAGACGGTCTGCTGACATGGTACGAGAAAAAAGATCCTTTACCCGCATTGCCTTAAATATGCCGGCAAGCATTTACCTCTATCATTTGGAATTTCACCTTAGTGGAGTCATTGCCAACATCAGTCTCTCCGGTTGTTTTTTCCCCTTTAAGGGGGAACTGCCCATAGGAGAGCACTGTGATGTGGCTATTACCGTCGGCGAGGGCCTGGAGACCGAAACAGTTCCCCTCGGCGGCATGATTGTCAGATGCGATCCAGAAGGGGCTGGCATTAAATTCACTGAATATCCCCCTGAAGTCCGGCTGCAACTGGAGAGAATCATATCTGGCGAGTCGGCAAAACAGCTGGCATCCTGAAGCAAATCTCTTGCGGGCTTGGGCCAGAACATTTCCCTGAAAACGGGAACCGTTTATTTCGGGTTTTCATAAAAGACATACGACGTCGAATAATCGCTGAACTCAAAATACACTTTTTTCTCGCCCGGATCGGCCACACCGTTAAAATTACTATCTAATATGCCGTAACCGAAGCGATAAGGACGTTCGACCTTACCATTTGTGGATGTCGCTGTGCTCAACTTGTCTATTTTTATAAATTTTTTTACCAGCTTATCTCCGGCGTACACTTCAAGGATGCCGTCCGTTCCAGTCCAGTTTTGCACGGCCCGACCAATCTTGTTTTGCGTTTCCTGTGTGCATCCGGCAAGGATTAGAGCGAAAATTGCACAGAACATCATTTTTTTCATGGAGTCTTCCTTTTCGTTTAAGAGGGAATGAAAATGTTGGCGCAACGTTACAGCGAAACATTGCCACCCACCGTCAATGCACCGAATACAGTAAGGACTAATAAAGAAAATTAAAGCCAGTAAAAGCATCATGCACATTCATTCTATTACGGAGTCGTTATGAGAACAATGAAGGCATTGGTCAAGGCGAAAAAACAGGAAGGGCTCTGGCTTGAAGAGGTACCGGTTCCGGTTCCGGGCAAAAACGAAGTATTGATCAAGATTTCCCGGACCGCCATCTGCGGTACAGATGTCCATATTTTCAACTGGGACAGCTGGGCCCAGCAGACCATCCCGGTACCGATGCCGATCGGTCATGAATTTGTCGGGGTCGTCGCCGAGATCGGCGAAAATGTCATCGACTTCCAACCGGGCGATCTGGTGTCCGGCGAGGGGCATTTAGTCTGCGGACACTGCCGCAACTGTCTGGCCGGACGACGCCACCTGTGCATGAATACCAGCGGGGTAGGTGTCAATCGTCCGGGAGCCTATGCCGAATATCTTTCCATCCCGGTGACCAATGTCTGGTTTTGCGATGCATCGATCCCCCTTGATATTCTCACCTGTTTTGATCCACTTGGCAATGCGGTCCATACCGCGCTCTCCTTCGATATCCTCGGGGAAGATGTCCTTATCACCGGCGCCGGTCCCATCGGCTGCATGGCTGCAGCCATCGCCGTACACGCCGGAGCACGCCACGTGGTGGTGAGCGATGTCAACCCCTATCGCCTGAATCTCGCCAAGACAGTCGGTGCCACCCGGGTAGTGGATGTGCGACACGAAAAAATCGGCGATATCCAGCGCGAGCTGGGCATGAAGGAAGGATTTGATGTCGCCATGGAGATGTCCGGCAACCCCGTCGCCCTCAATTCGATTTTGGATAATATATGTCACGGTGCGAAAATTGCGCTGTTGGGGATCATGCCCCAAAACAGCCCGGTCGACTGGAACAAGGTAGTATTTAACGGCCTGACTATCAAAGGTATTTATGGCCGGGAGATGTTTGAAACCTGGTATAAAATGACCGCAATGCTTCAGTCCGGGCTGGATATTACACCGCTGATCACCCATAGATTTCCCTATACCGACTTTCTCCAGGGTTTTGAGGTGATGCGCTCCGGACAGTCGGGCAAGGTAATCCTCAACTGGGACCTGTAGGAGGACACATATGGCACTGGATCAATTAGACAAAGCATTACACCAGGAGATTCTTGATTTTCAAAGAGAAGGGAGGGCCAAACCGCCGGAACGGATCATCACCGGTTACTTCCCTCCAACCGGAGAACGCGGCCCCCGCTATACCCTGCAAGGTGAGGATAAAAAGTTCCTCCGCATGAACTCCAACTCCTATCTCTCGCTCTCCAACCATCCGCAGTTGATCGCCGCCGCCGATGCAGCGACCCATCGCTGCGGCGTTGGCCCCGGGGCTGTCCGTTTCATCGATGGCACATTCATTTACCACCAGGAACTCGAACAGCGGGTGGCGCGATTTGTTGACAAGCCGGCGGCGAAAATCTTCAATTCCGCCTATACCGCAAATTGCGGCCTGGCGCTCACCATCGGCAGCAAGACCACCCACTGGATCGGCGACCAGCTCAACCACAACTCGATCATCCGGGCGATGCGTATTGCCGGGGTTCCCAGCGCCAACAAAGGTATTTATGGTCATAACAACATGGATGATCTGCGCCGGTGCCTCGATGCGGTGGGTCCGGATATCGATCGAGTTGTGGTGATCTTTGACGGTATCTTCAGTATGCGCGGCGATTATGCGCCCATCGACGCCATCCTGAAAATCACCGGGCAATACGGTGGCCGGTTTCGCGATGGAGTCATTACTGTGGTCGACGACTCGCACGGCATGGGTGCCTATGGCGCTACCGGCCGGGGCACTGCCGAATATTCCGCCGGCAGCCCGGATATCATCATCGGCACTTTCGGCAAGGCCTTCGGGGTCAATGGCGGCTTTATTGCAGCAAGCAAAACCCTGATTGAAACGGTGCGGCAGAAGGCCGACACCTATATTTACACTAATCCCTTAAGCGTGGCCGATTGTGCGGCTGCGACAAAAGCTCTCGATATCTGCGACAGCCAGGAAGGGCTGTCTCTGCTGCAAAATCTTCAGCAGAGAACGCAGCAGTTCAGATTCGGGTTGGAGCAATCCGGTATTGAATCGATTGCCGGTCCGCATCCGGTGGTGCCGGTTATGGTACGGGACACGGCAAAGACCCACACCCTGGTCAGGCATCTCTATGACAACGGTATCCTCGTGGTCGGCCTCACCTTTCCAGTGGTGCCCAGAGGCGATGAATCCATGCGTTTCCAGATCAACGCCGCCCATACGCAGGCGGATATTGATTACGTGCTGGAAGTGCTGGCGAAGGGGATGGTCAACATTAAAAAATAGGATTACCACTAAATCTCAGCTATGGGGATATGAGGTCACCTCATATCCCTCTGGACCTTCTGCCGCTGAACTTTAGTGGCAATCAGATTAGAATGATACGTTTAAAGGCCAAAGACAACACAGATCCGGTGCGGATAAATGCTTACAAAAATAGCGTCTCGGGCTGTCGCGAAACCCGAGACGCTATCCAGAGCAGGTAAACCCCAGTTGTCACCTAGCTCATCTTCAACGTTTTGCGTATTTTTTTCTTGATGCCTTCTATGACAAAAGGAGTCAACCGTTTCTTTTCTTTGAGTATCTCTTTAAAGAGGTCCTTTTTCTTTAGAGGGATCTGCGGCCGCTTCGCGGGAATTAAAGACAGCGATTGCGTCGGGCAGGAACTGATGCAGGCCCCGCAGCCAAGACAGTTATCGGCAAGCACCCGCATCTGCTTCTTTTTCCGGCCGTTGTCGCAATCGACAAGCTCCAGCGCAGTCACGTTGCAGGCTTTTTTACAGAGCCCGCAGCCGACACAGGTCTCGGTGTCAATTTGTAGCGTATAATTAGTCTTGGCGATCCCCATGTGAAAGCCCTGATTTATCCCGCCCAGCAGCTCACAGCAGCAGGAGCAGCAGTTGCAGATAAACGACGGTTTATGCCGGATGTTATCGGTGATATGAGTCAGGTTCAAGTCTCTTGCCTGGGCAAGTATCGCCAGCAGTTGTTCTTTGGTGCGATATTCGGCAAAGCCCCGGCGCACCATGAATCTGGCTGCCGTCCCAAGGGAGATGCAGATCTCTCTGGTCGGTGCATTTTTAGCGCAGCTTTCGCCTAAGTGTTCTTTTTTATGGCGACAGTAACACATGCCGATAGCGCCATAGCCGCTGCTGTTGATTATTTTTTGGGCGCTCTCGTAGGTGGCCACCTGGGAGCTGACCGGAATATGTTCTTCATACGGCAGCGCTCGGGTAAGCGGGGTCTTACTGGCAAAAAACTCCCGGCCCATCCGCTGATCGGGGTCGCCGAAGAGGTACTCGGTCATCAGCTGGGCAAGTTCTACCACCGGCAGATCGGTGCGCTGCTTCATAAAGCTGAACTCAAAAAAACCGATAAGCCCCGGCATCAGCAGATAATAGGTTTTCCCGCCGTAGGTGGTGTCCATCACCAGCCCCTTTTCCGCCATCGTCTCAAGCTGCTGCGCAAGCCTGTCGGTCTCCCAACCAGTAGCCCGCACCAGCTCATGCAACGTCGCCTCGGTGAGTGGAAAACGGGAGGCGACATAGGCGTCATCTTCGGAAAAAAGAATGGCCAGGATGCGGCGCAGTTTATCGGTATCTGGCAGGCCGATTGGATATTTATTCAGACGGTCGATCAGTGGAACGATGCTGCTTTTTCCGTCAAGATGATGCCCCATGTTTATTACCTTAGTGACTTAGAAATACTTCTCTTGTGCTTTTTACAAGAGAAGTATTTCGTGAAGGAACTTATCCCGCAAATCTTTTAGGCGGGATTAGTTGTTAAAAAAACATCCGAGTGGGGAACGTTTACCCTTATTCATTCATAACATATTGATCCTTGAGCGCATAGACGCTATCCCATACCCGGTTGAATCCTTTACTATCCCGGGCAGGTTTTTTGATCATTTTATGGAAAATTTCTTCCTGTGCAGCGGAATTTTCATGACTGAGAATCATCTGCAGCGCAAAGGCCGAATAATCTTTTACCAGAAAAGTGAATATCTGTTCCAGCACATCTTTGTCAATGGCGTAGATTCTGCTGTTTTCCAGGATCAACTGGGCGTAGACAATAAGGGTAAAAAGCTCGCCTGCCGCCAGCATATAATCGATATTTTTTGCCTGTTCCGCACTTGGCGGCGCCGTCAGGAGCAGCGTACGGAAGAGTTCCACCTGTTCTTGAAACACCCGGACATTCGGCGAATCGATATCACCGTAGGCCAGCCGATAATCCGGGAAATGGATGGACGCCAGGCTGCCGGTCTTCTGCCGAAAGAGATAACCGTCATCAGCCGCTTCTGTTTTTTGCTCGATTTGAGGGTACTCGACCGGCGCAAAAAAGTAGTTTTTGACAAACTTGATAATCAGGGCCATGTTGACATGCTCGGTGCCTTCCAGTTTGGGAAGCATGCCGATATCTCGTAGCGCCATTTCAAAATAGGTGTCCTGCTCATATCCCTTGGCGGCGATAATCTCATGAAGCAGGCCCACGACTTTCTCCCCCTGACCGGTCACCTTCATCTTGACCACCGGATTAAAGAGCAGGTAACGACGATCGTCATCAGATGCACTGCGCATATAATCCGCGGCCCGGAAGGCAAACAGTTTCATGCCGATCAGTCGGGCATAACTCTCGGTAAAGAGCTTTTTCACATGGGGAAAATCGGTCACATACCGGCCATAGAGATTACGGCCCGCCGCATGGTTCAGCGCCTCGTAAAAGCAGTGGGTTGCAATGCCGATCGAGGCACAGCCCAGTTCAAATTTGCCGATATTGATAGTATTGAGTGAAGAGTTCCAGGCATGCTCGCCCCGGGAGATGATATCCTCTTCGGTGATGGGATAGTCATGCAGGGCATACTCGGCCACATAGGCCTGACGCACCCCGGAGGTATCGATCTTCTTGACACACTCATATTTTTCATGGGTGGGATCGACCACAAAAAAGACATATTCGCCGGTGCCGTCGACCTTGGCAAAGGTCGACACCAATGCTGCAGCGTTGCCATTGCCGATATAATACTTTGAGCCCCTGGCCAGATAGGTGCCGTCAGCTTGCGGGACAAGCAGCATCTCACTGGAATAAAGGTCGGCGCCATGAATCCTCTCCGACAGCCCGAAGGCAAAGATGCCTCCCTGGGCCAGCAGTTTCGCCGTCTTTTCTTTCACCGCATCGTTAGTGCCCATCCAGATCGGTCCAAGCCCGAGAATTGTCACCTGCCAGGCATACCAGTAACAAAGCCCATAAAAACCAAGGATCTCGTTGAACTCGCTGATGCGGTACATATCCCAGCGACCGCTCTCCGCGCTGTATTTTTCGGGGGTAAGAAAATCGGCAAATATTTTCTCGTCCTTGATAAATTTGAGAAAATCCTCGTACCAGACCATCGACTGATCGTCCTGCTTGATTTTCTTCAGTCCTTTTGTTTCAAAAAACTCAATGGTTTTAAGGACCAGTTCCCGCGACCTGGCATCGGCGTGGAACCTTTCATATTTTTTGGGGTTGAGCAGCAACAGCGGATGCGACATAAAGTTTTCTCCTGGGAGGCGGCTAGCCAAGAACTGCCGAATGAAACAAATCAGTTACATCATCGAATAAACCGATCTCCAGAAGAGCCTGCCGAAGCAATTCGGGCTGCTGGAGAAAATCCTGCATAAAAACTATTTCCGAGGCCTTGAGATAGAGCTGGAAGGTATCCAGCACCCGTCCTTTCAAGACCATTCCGATCAGCAGCATGACATTCTTTTCTTCCCGGTAGGGACTCAGCTGTACCGCCCTCTGCAGGAACTTGGAGATATAAAAAAGAAGCACACTCTTTATACTCTTAACAGTCTGCCGATGGGAGGGCAGCACAGTTTTGCCCTGCAGCCCGGCCAATTTGACCAGGGTTGCACAGTAGGCTTTATAATTTTTAAAACGCCCGCCATTTTCCAGATCAACATCGAGCAGCGGTGACTGAAATACTCCCCGCAAGAGGGTATCACCGGTTACCGCCCATTTGTCTCCAACATAGACCAGATCACTCTGGGAGTGACCTGGACAGGACAACACTTCAATTCCCAGTCGCCCGGGAAGGTCCTTTTCCACCACGAGAAACTTCTTCGGAAAAGGCGGAAACAGCACGCCGCTGTCAAAGATCTGCCGTAACTTGTCAAGATAGATGTCATCAAAGCCTAAATCCGCAAGCAGATGCGCCATTGCATCAATCCGTTGGTCATGTTTTGCAATCTTCAGACAATCGCGGTACGGAAAATACAGCGTAGCCGAACAATTTTGTTCAAGCCAGTGGGCCTGTCCGTAATGATCAATATGACAATGGGTGATAAAGATATGCTTCAGGCTGGCCAGATCAACATGCTCCTCGAGATACCGCCGCCCTTCCGGGGTGGGAGGACCGGTATCGAAAAGAACCAGTTCACCCGCCAGGATGCCGGTGTAACAATGAACAGGGCCGACCATATACGGTGTACTGATGGTATGCTGGGTCAACATGGTCATATTGCTTTTAGCCTGTTCCCGGTCCGCCGTTGATTCCTGGACTTTTCGTTGCCCATCCGAGGATGGGCAACGAAAAGCAATCAGGTACTAAAATATATATTTTTCCGCCTCACAGGCAGCCTTGGCCAGAGTCCGCTTAGCAACCAGCAGTCCGGTTGCATCGTACTTGGCAAAGCGTCTGATTCCGGAAAGAATCATGGTCAGGGTATCGCCTTCCTCAATATAAAAGGCACCTTTTCTTGCCGCGCTGCCGGCAGTCTCAGAGGCGTCGAAGGCAAAAATCTTGACCGCGGCCTTCAGCAGTTCCTGTTTTGCCGCACTTACTTTTCCAAAGCTCTTCTCGGCGCGCAGGACGGTGCTCTCAAGGGCAAAGATCTGGATAGCAATATCGGCAGCCGCCATGAGGATTTCCTGCTCATTAGCCAGCTTATCCATGAACTTCTGTACCCCGGCTCCGGATAAGATCAGAAACAGCGTCTTCAGGTTGGTGATCAGGGCTTTTTCTTTGGCAAACATGATGGACTCATCGAGTTCCTCAAAGCTTGGAGTCATCAACGACTCAAAGGCTTTCATGGCCTTGGCCTGCAATGGCAACTCGCCCTTCATTGCCTTGCGCAGAATCATGCCGGGGATGAGCAGGCGGTTGATCTCGTTGGTGCCCTCAAAGATACGGTTGATTCGTTCGTCGCGATAAAAACGCTCCGCCGGATAATCGGCGACAAAACCATACCCACCATGGATCTGCAGAACTTCATCGACGGTTTTGGCCAGGACTTCACTACAGAACACTTTGGCGATGCCGCATTCCGAGGCATATTCTTCAATGCCTTTCAGGTATTCGTCATAATAATTGTCGATACCCTTTTCGATGGTGGCTATTTTTTCGTCAAGCAGTCCGGCAAGGCGATACACCAGAGATTCCGAGGCGAAGATATGGGCGGTCAGATCGGCAATTTTCTGGGAAATAGCGCCAAATTGACTGATCGGGGTATTAAACTGTTTACGTTCGTTGGCGTATTTAACACCTTCGGCAAAAGCCATCTTCGACGCACCGGTAACGCCTGCTCCCAATTTAAAGCGGCCAATATTGAGGACGTTGAAGGCGATCTTATGACCTTTACCCTTCTCACCCAGCAGGTTTCCAACTGGCACTTTGCAGTTATCAAGAATGATCTGGGTGGTGGATGACCCTTTGATACCAAGCTTTTTCTCTTCCGGACCGACTATCAATCCCGGAAAACTTTTTTCTACCAGAAAGGCGGTGAAATGCTGTTTATCGATCTTGGCGAATATGGTGTAAAGCTCAGCAAAACCGCCATTAGTGATAAACTGTTTAGTACCGTTAAGGATGTAGTGCTTGCCGTCTTCGGACAAAACCGCGGTTGCCTGGGCACCAAGGGCATCACTGCCCGAACCGGGCTCGGTCAGACAGTAGGCAGCGCACCACTCGCCGGAAATGATTTTTCCCAGGTATTTATCTTTCTGTGCAGGCGTCCCGTAATAGACCAGAGGCAGTGTTCCGATTCCGGTATGCGCCGAGTAAGCCACGGAGAAAGAGCCGCCGAAAGATATCTTCTCGCTTACCAGCATGGTCGACGCCTTATCCAGCTCGAGTCCGCCGTATTCCTCCGGGGCATCCATCATCAGCAGCCCCAGCTCGCCGCATTTTTTCATTCCAGCGACGACTATGTCAAAATTCTGTTTGTCGATCTCTTCAATA
>JBBRDD010000041.1:0-29004 GCA_038204235.1 Desulfobulbales bacterium | reverse complement strand
GTATGTTTGCCGTCCAGCCAGGGGGTTGCCACATGGGTAATGAAAAACTGGCTGCCGTTTGTGCCCGGTCCGGCATTGGCCATGGACAGTATTCCGGGACCGGAATGGGTCAGGCTCGGGTCAATCTCGTCAGGGAAGGTGTAGCCGGGGCCGCCGGTTCCGGTGCCAAGTGGACAGCCGCCCTGGACCATAAAGTCGGGGATGACCCGATGAAATTTCAGGCCGTCATAAAACTTATCGCCTTTGGCCTTGGCTCCACCGCCGAGATCTTTCGTTCCTTCGGCAAGACCAACGAAGTTGGCCACGGTGAGGGGAGTTTTTTCAAATTCGAGCTTGCAGAGGATTTCTCCCTTCGAAGTGTCAAATTTTGCGTAAAGACCGTCTTTGAGCTTTGTTGTTGCCATTCCATGTTCTCCAGATAATAGTATAAAAGTAAAAATAAGTACAAACAGGGTGCAAACTTTATGCATGGATTCTCCTTTTGCAAAGTTTTAAGAGAAAAATAATGCCATTTTGAGATATTAATTATCACCATCCTCCAGCCAACCATTTGATAAGCCAGAACTTTACCCGTGGTTGGCGGGATGATTCTTGTCCGCTACTATAACGGATGAGCACCCCGGATTACAATGACTGATCGATGCCCGGTTTATTAAGGATGTGCTTGCCCGGTCGGAGGGATGGTCAGTATTACATGGAAAAGAAGTTCCTGCTCCTGGCTCCCCACCGATCTTTTGATCCGAACATCGATCGTCTGCCCTTCGCTGGTGCCAAGCATGGCGATGCGCAGATCGGCCATGTCGGAAACAGCAAAACCATTGACTTCTGTTACAATATCGTCTTCAAGAAGGCCGGCAGCAGCCGCCTTGCCGTGAGGGCTGAGTTGGCTGATTTTCAGAAAGCTCTGCTTGTTTTTGGTCTGTTCATCGACCACGACACCGATTTTTGGCGATGCGGGGAGCTCTGCCGGTACAGCAAGAAAGTAATAGTCGGCAAGCTGGGCCAGGTTGCCGGGGGCATCTTCATCAGAGATGTTGACAACCGAGACCTGCTGAACGGGGATCCTTCGCGCCACCCGCGGAGGGATTCCGGAGTCTTTGCGGGTATGCTGTGTACCGGCCAGCACCACCATCTGGTAATCGGGATGACTGGTCAGAAAGGTGGCGATATTTTTCGCCATAGTCTCGTCCCATAGGCCCTGTGCTTGAATAAAGCCGCTCGCCGCTCCACTCCCATGGCTGCCCCGCATATGGACATCATGCATCTGGGAAAGTCGTTCACTATAACCTGGCATATCGAGATCCCGGTCGATTGGCAGCGAGTCCTGTATCTCCCTGGTCAGACTGTCGGTTCCGCCTGAACGAAAAACTTCGGAGACAACCTGTCGATCAAGGTTGAGACCGATGGCCGGCAGGCTATTTTTCCTTGCAAAATTAAGTATTTCCTGAAAAAAACGGTAGTCGAACCGCCAGACGTTATAGTAATCCGATTCCTTTAAAAAAGTCCGTTCATCCATTTTCTTGTCATCGAGGGTGTATCTGTCGAGCGCCGGTTGCGATGAAGCGGGGAACATCTCCATGCCGATGGCCAGGTGCGGATTTTTTTTATGCATTGCTTCGATAATGCGCAACTGCAGCAGGTGGTCAGCAAGCGAGGTATGGGTTTCTCCCACATACACCACCCGGGCATCGGCAAGCCTGGCGACCACCTGGGCAAAAGGAGATAATGCGGACGTTGCTCCCCCGATGGGGAGTTCTTCGACAATGAAGTGGAGATCGGAACTGGTTGGTTGTATCTTTTTTACCACATTACGGCCGTTTTTGAACTCCAGGTAGGAGTATTTTCCGTAATGGCTGAGTCGCCTCGCGACAGCCGTACTCTGGTCCTTGCCGCTGCTTGAGATCAGCACGGCAATATGTTTGCTGTTTAAGGGATTGCGCCGGACATCGAGGGTAAAACCTTCTTCGGGATGATTCGGCAGGGCAAAAAGGGCTCTGCTCGGAGCCTGGTCGAGTCCAAGAAAGAGGAGGTCGTTGTCGCTTAATTCCAGGTTGCTGACCTGGGCGGCTGTTTTGACGGTCGGGTGAGTGTCCGCGAGGGTATCAAGCAGCGGTTGATACAGCTGTCGATCGCTCTCTTTCGCGAGAATGATCAGTTGTTTTTCCGACCCCAGAAAACGTGACCAGACGCCGGGCAGTTCCTCCTCCGTCAATTGCCTAAGAAATGAGTAGTCCGGGTCGACGGTAAACTCTAAAGGCGCCTGGGCAAGGGGAATGGAGATACGGGTCTTTTGCTCGGTAATCTGGCTGATGCGATTGACGATCGATGATATGGTTTTAATGCGGATGGGCACAACCAGAGAATACGGTTTTTCCTGGAGCTGGAGCAAATCAAAAGAGAGAGTTGGCGTGCCGTTGGCATATTCGGTCCTGATGTCTTCTACAGCAAACGATGGAATATAATTTCTCGATAATCTTTCTGCAAAAAAATCAGCAAGATTGGCTCCCGACGCCACGGCAAAGCTTTTTTTTACATCTTCCCAGCTGGCCTGTCGACCGATGTTGTTCTTATAAAACTGGTGCAGGCCTTGGGCAAATGGCTGGCGGCCGATTTTTTCCCGCAGCTCATAAAAAAGAAAGGCTCCCCGGTCATAGCCAACCGCCCGTCGCGCGTCGGCCATTGGCTGGTTATGGCTGGCAGAGGTGAAAGCCGCCAGGGGGATAGCCGAATCCTTGTGCACATAACTGAGGTATCTGGTAATACTCTCCAGTCGATCGGCGACACCTTCGCCCTTTTGTTCCCGGAAGGCGTGATCGGCCAGAAAGGAAGTCAATCCTTCACACCAGTTTCCTTTGGTGTAATCGACCTCAACGGCGTTGCCGAACCAGGAGTGGACAATCTCGTGACCAAGGGAGGTCTCCTTTATAAACGGGAGACGCAGAACCGTCTGGCCGAGCAGGGTGAAGGTCGGCATACCGTAGCCGGTGGGACGCCGGTTGGCGACGATGACATAATGATTGTACGGGTATTGGCCGATCTCCTGTTCATAATGGCGCAGATAATCTGTAGCCGCTTGCAGGTAGCCGCGGGCCAGCTCTTGATCTTCTTTGAAAAACATCGAATAGACCACGAGATCCTCGCGAACCTGTTGTTTGTCAAGGGAGTATGGTCCTGCAATGAAGTGGATAGCGGTTGCCGGCATGGAAAAAACTGCGCTGACCCTGTTGCCCTGTTGCGCTAGAGGAAAGCTGTCGGCTTCCATGATGGCTGAGAAATGATCGGGTAAGGTGGCCGTAACATGGAATCGCATCGGTTGCGATGGGGCAGGGTACCAGCTGTCGGTCAGAGAAATCCCCTGCGGACTGATAAGGTTGTCAAAATCATTCTTAATGGTTTTAGTATACGAGATATAGAGGGTCCGGCTCGTTTTTACTGCGGTAAGGAGCAGTGCTTCCTGGATTGGCTGGATGCTTTGCTCGTTGCCGCTTTCGTCTTGAAGCAGAGACCCGGTAATATCCAGACCGGCCACATAAAGACTGAGTTTTTGGTCTGGTTCAATGGTAATTCTGGCTGTCCCGATCAGCCGCCCTTCCTCGGGGACAAAGGACAATGCGAGGTCATAACTGCTCTTATGCGGTTCTGTTGCTTTGGCAATCGTGCTGCAACAAACGCAGGAGATGAGGATGAGGGCGAGGAAGAGGGACGTGGCCGGGAAGTGATGCGTACAATATGTCATTTGCGCTATCTCATAAAATAGATGAATATGTCATACGTTTCTTGCTGGCTTTAAAAAACGCAGGTAAATTTAAAACCGCATGGGATACAAAGTAAGATCAAAACTTCCATTCCGCTAAAAATCTTTGCTCTCTCACAACTACTGCAAGGTATTACAGGTGAACGATATAAATAAACAGATCAAATTAGTCGGTATCAATGCCAGATTTACCCATTCCTGCCTGGCACTTTTTTATGTCCGTAACGAGTTGGAAAAAAACTGTTCTGATATTGCTATTGAACTGCTCCAGTTTACTATCAATGACAATTACTATGAGATGCTCCTCCGGCTGAGCCAGGGGAACCCCAGATATATATTTTTCTCAGCGGCAATCTGGAACAGCAGTCTGATAGAAAGATTAACGCTTGATCTGCGTGCCTGCCTTCCTGACTGCCGGGTTGTAATCGGCGGGCCTCAAGCCTCGGTGCTGGGTAACCGGCTCAACCACGCTGAACATGGCGACAAGGACAACTGCACGGTGGTTCTGGGTGAGATCGAAGCGGTGGGGCAGGAATTCTACCGTGATCTGCAGGCCGGCAGCCTGCTGTCATGGTATGAGGGATCATTTTTTTCTATGAAAGACCGATACTTTGCGTATCCGTATCGGCAGACCGATTTTTCCGAACATCTCAAAAACCGGCATATTTACTATGAAAGCAGCAGGGGCTGTCCCTTTGGCTGCACCTATTGCCTGTCTGCTGCAGAAACAGGATTGTATCATAAAGAATTTGCTAGAGTGAAAAACGAGCTGAGCGATATTCTCAGTCACCAACCCGGAGTGGTTCGGTTTATTGACCGCACCTTTAATGATGTGCCGGACAGGGCCCTGGCAATCTGGAAATTTCTTGCGGCTCTGGGAGGTGAAACGCTTTTTCATTTTGAGATGGCCCCAGATCGTTTTACCGAGGAGATGTACGATTTTCTGGCGACACTTGAACCGGGCCGGTTTCAGTTTGAACTGGGTATTCAGTCAACCAATGAGACGACACTCGCCGCCGTCAACCGGCGAGTAGATCCGGTCCAGGCCTATCAGACGATTTATCGGCTGGCCGGGCTTGATACTATCCACCTCCATGTCGATCTTATTCTCGGCCTGCCCTATGAGACACCGGAAAGCTTTATGGCGTCTTTCAGGGATGTTTTCGCTATGGCTCCCCACTATATTCAGATGGGTCTGCTGAAAATTCTGCCGGATACCCCCATTTTTCAAGAGGCTCAGGATTCAGGGTACATATTCTGTCACGAGCCGCCTTATGCTATCCTGCAAACCACCTGGATGGATCACGCAACTATGAGTGAGTTGTTCTGGTTTTCTGAGCTTGTTGAAAAATTTCATAACAATCGTTACTTCGTCTCTCTTTGGCGCTATTTACGCCGGCGGCAGGAAGATATTGCCCTGTTTTTCAAAAAACTCCTGGTTATCTGTCAAAGCAGCGGTTTCTTTCAGCTGGCTGCGACCCAGGAGCTGATGTGCACAAAACTGGTCCAGATCGCCGCCATGCGAGACGACAGGGAGCTGCTCGTCGAACTGCTGCGTTACGACTGGCTTCGCTGTGGTTTTCGTTTTCTGCCCGATTGTCTCCATGTGGATGACAGCAAGGAACAGCCGAAACAGACCAAATCCATTCTTTATCAGAGCCTGCCTGCGGAAATGGACGGCGTGTACCGTAAAAATAATCGTAACCAGTTTTTCCGGAAATCGTATTTTTTACGGATTTCTCATGCGGCACTGCGGGAAATCGGCATGCCGGTACACCCCGGTCAACCAAGCCTCTGTATTTTGCAGGAGCGGGAAGTGTCTTTGCATAAATTTAATAAGGTTATGATATTTTAAAATAAAGAAATCGTGGAAAAAAGTTGATCTTCGCAGTGGCCGTTTATATAGTGCACAGCTGCTTTCAATCCAACCAGCGCAGAATACGAAAAAAATAATAACAAGAGCCAGGGAGAATTTGATGCCGGTGTATAAAATAAAGAAAATCAACAACATTGCCAGGCAGGGGTTGAAGCTGTTCAGCGATAAATTTATGGTTTCTGCAGATGAACAAGCCCCCGACGGCATTATTCTTCGCAGTTCTCTTCTGAATGTTGACGACTATCCGACCCTTCTGGCTGTTGCCCGTGCCGGAGCAGGTACCAACAATATCAACGTTGAACGGGCCACAGAAAGAGGTATTTGTGTCGTCAATACTCCAGGAGCGAATGCCAATGCCGTAGTCGATCTGGTTTTCCCGATGATTGGCGTATGGAAGAGAAATATTTATCGAGGTATCGAATTTTGTAAATCTCTCGCGGCAATGGCCCCCGACAAGGTCGGTAAAGAGGTTGAGGCCCGAAAGGCCGCTTATAAAGGCGAAGAAATCGCCGGAAAAACCCTGGGAGTCGTGGGGCTTGGCCAGATTGGTGTCCGCCTGGCCAACGGCGGGATCTTTCGTCATATGAAGGTCAAGGGCTTTGACCCCGCCCCATCCCTTGCCAATATTCACCAGCTTTCTCCTGAAGTGCGGGTTTGCCGGAATCTTGGGGATGCTGTCGGGGATGCCGATATGGTAAGTCTGCACCTGCCGCTTATCGATCAAACGAGAAACCTGGTAAATGCCGAGTTTATTGCCAGGATGAAGAAAGGCGCCATCTTGATCAATTATTCCAGGGGACCGATTGTCGATGAAAAAGCGGTCATTGAGGCGTTGGACAGCGGTTATCTGGAAGCCTATCTCTGCGATTTTCCAACACCGGCCCTGGTGAAACATGATAAAGTGCTGACAACGCCACACCTGGGAGCGTCGACCTCGGAATCGGAAGAAAATTGTTCCAGCATGGCGGTCAAAGAAATCTCCAACTATTTAAAATATGGCAATGTCACGCATAGCGTTAATTTTCCCAATATCGAATCGACTCCGAGTGACAAGGTGCACTCGAGGTTGATTGTCATCAACCGCGACGTTCCGGGTATGATCGCCTTTGTGTCGAATATTTTTGGGAGCAACGCGGTAAACATTGCAAGTTATTTGAACCAGTCCAACGGCAAGGTCGGTTATAATATAATCGATGTAGAGTCGGCGATTCCGTCAATAGTACTTGAGCAAATTGTTAAAAATCCGGATGTTATCCGTACCCGCGTCATTTCTTTCAAGTAAGAGTAAAAAAATGGCTCAGGGCGGTTTAAAAAACTAGATAGGCTATTGTGCCGATATTACTAGAAATAATGTTTGAGTTGGTATTTTAAGAACAATTATAGTATAAAAAATTGTATAAAAGCCGGATGAAATTTTCAAACTCTGTTGCCAATATCGGCTCTAACACTGCAGATTCAACGTTGTGAGATATTTACTGGAAGGTGGCATGTGATATGCATTAATAATTATGCTTTATCTCTTCTCTCTTTTCTCCTGGAAAAACCGGACTCCCCTGCTAGGGTCCGGTTTTTCTGTTTTAAGCCTTCCTTTCTGGTATCTGTACCTGTTCATCCATGAATGACGCATTGCATCAGGTGATATTGCAGAGGTGTACCTCTTACGACTCATTGGCCATAGCTGCATGCATTGATAAGATCGGGGAGCATCTCGTTCTATCTGGCTCGCTCCATGGAAAAGTTGTGCTTCTCAAACCAAATCTCATCAGCAGCAGGGGCCCGGCCCTTGCATGTACTGACGGGCGTTTTATTGCCGGTGTTGCCGGTTGGTTTCTTGATCAGGGTGCCCGGGTGATTGTTGGCGATTCACCGGCTTTTGGTTCCGCCCAAACAGTGTGCCGGACCTTTGGAATTGCTGAGGCCCTGAGTGATCGGCATGTCAAAGTGATCAATTTTACCACTCCGGTACAAAGACGGCTTGCCGGCGGAGTGACTGTGTCGATTGCTCATGAGGCACTGGAATGTGATCTTTTTGTCGGGCTGCCCAAAATAAAGGCGCATAATCAAATGCTGGTGACCATGGCAGTCAAGAACATATTTGGCATTGTAAAAGGTGTCAACAAAGCTATGTTGCACATGGTGCATGGCGATAGCCACGCTGAATTTTCCGAAATAATTCTTGATCTGCTGGCACTTTTGCCGGACCAACTGCATCTGGTGGACGGAATAGAGGTAATGCACGGCTCTGGTCCCCTTGACGGTCGCCCTTTGATGCTCGGTTGTATGGCTGCGGCACGTTGTCCGGTAGCGCTCGATACTGCACTGCTCGATCTGCTGGAACTGGATCAGGCCAGCAGCCCCCTCTGGCAGGCAGCAGCGAAACGTGGGATGGATGGGAGTAACGCAGCCAAGCTTGACTATCCTCTCCTTGTCCCTCGTGATTTTTATGGTTCGGGATTTCTGTCGCCTCATAAATTGCAGGGTATCCGGTTTAATCCTTGGCGATTTGTACGAGGATTGGTAAAGAGAGTGTTTATGAAAATCGCCGGCTGAGTTGGCGTAGTGCAATATATCACAGGAAATGAAGATTATTTTTTAGTACCCGGAAAGGATGTTTTACATGTTTAATTTGCAAGGAAAAATCGCTCTGATCACCGGAGGGTCCCGGGGTATCGGCCGGGCTATAGCCATTCGGTTAGCCGAACAGGGTGCGGATGTTATAGTGAATTATGTTCGTCATAGACGAGATGCCGAAGAAACGGCAGCAGAAGTAGAAAAAAACGGGCAGAAATGTCTTTTGGTCAAGGCCAATGTTGCCAATAATGGTGATGTTGAAAAGATGTTTGCTGCTATAGTTGAAAAGTTCGGCCATTTGGATATCCTGGTGAGCAATGCCGCTTCGGGGGTCTTGAAACCTGCTCTTGAATTGACAGAACGCCACTGGAACTGGGCGATGGAGATAAATGCCCGGGCCTTGCTGACCCTGGTGCAGCGCGGATTGCCACTGATGAAACGGGGGAGTCGGATTATGGCCGTCTCAAGTCTTGGATCTGTTCGGGCTATTGAAAATTATACGACGGTGGGAGCATCAAAAGCGGCCCTGGAATCGCTGGTCCGGCATCTGGCTGTGGAGCTTGGTCCACAGGGGATCAATGTCAATACTATCAGTGCCGGTGCCGTTGATACCGATGCGCTCAAACATTTCCCCAACCGGGATGAGATCCTCAATACGGCGAAATCCCGGACCCCCCTCGGGCGTTTGACAACTCCGCAGGATGTTGCTGATATTGCTCTGTTTCTCTGCAGCAACCTGTCAGCCATGATTCAGGGCCAGGTGATTACCGTCGATGGTGGGTACGCCATCAAGGGATAAGGACGTGCGGGGGCAGGCAGTGATGTTTGCCCTCGCACTTTATTTCACCTGGGCATAGCAAGCTGGTCTTATAAGATATTGTTGGATAGATTTCGGGCATTCCCAGCAAAAACTCCAGAAAAAGAGTATGTATCAAAATACAGAATCGATTATTCTCGCATCGGGATCCCCGCGCAGACGTCAGTACCTTAAGGAAATGGGGGTAAACTTTACCGTCCAGACTGCTTTTGTCGATGAGAACCCGTTCGATAATGAAGACCCTGAAAGCTTTGTCTTGAGGATGGCCTCGGAAAAGGCAGCTGCGGTTAGCTCAGAGTTCCCTGATTCCTGGGTGATAAGTGGCGATACCGTGGTGTGTCTTGGTGATAAAATTCTCGGAAAACCTGCTGATGAAAATGATGCCGTTGCTTTGCTTATGGCTCTTTCCGGCCGGGAGCATTACGTTAAAACAGGATTTTGTGTAGCTCATGGATCGCGTGGTGTGAAGACTCTCCAGGTTGTCTCAACAAAGGTGCTTTTCGCCGAATTTTCTAGAGAAGTAGCTCGCGCCTATGTTGCTGCGGGAGAATCCCTTGACAAGGCTGGGGCCTATGGCATCCAAGGTAAAGGGATTTTCCTTGTTAAGGCTATTGAGGGGTCTTATTCCAATGTCGTCGGCCTGCCGCTTCATGAACTGATGAAAGTTTTGCAGGTACATGGAGTGATTGAGCCAGCGGTTTTTGTTGGCTCAAGGATAGACACGAATTTTTCATAAATATTTTTGGTGTCTGATCAAATTTGCAATATACTGTCTTTAGAGTTCATTATTTCGTGAAGGAACTTATACCCGACATGCGAGTACTGAAAAAAGTCCCGCAAAGCTTTTTGTTGGGGTTAGTTTTAAAAGAGATGAGATCATAACAATGCCAACATTGGTCAATAAATATTATCCATTGCGAGCGATACTGTTCTTTTTGGGTGAAGGAGCACTGATATTTTCGTCCCTTCTTGTCGTAGACTGGGTCATGTTGGGACCGGGATTGTTCTTTCTTGATCTTCTGCCTAATTCTTTCAGGGCTATTCTGGTTACAATTATCTTTCAGCTCTGCCTCTATTTTTTTGATCAATATGATCTTAGAAATGAAGTATCGCTCCTTAGTACTTTTACCCGGATGACCCTTGCCTTCGGCGTTGGTTGCATCCTGTTAGGTGGAGTCTATTATTCGATTCCGTTTATGATAATTTCAACCCGGATTTTCTGGCTTGGCTACCTGGTGATCTGTTTGTCGGTAGCTCTCTGGCGAGGTGCCTACAATCACATTCTGCGTAAGAGAATTTTTGTCCAGAATATTCTGCTGGTCGGAACCGGAGCACTGGCATCCGATGTTGCCAGGGAGATCGAGGGGGTACAGGACTCAGTCTACCGGGTAAGAGGTTTTGTCGGGGATACACAACCGGCCTATAATCCGCACAATGCACCTGTTCGTGCTTCTCTTGATGATTTCGAAGAGTTTCTCTCCACGCATGATCTTGAACGAATCATCGTAGCACTTGATAATCCACGGGGAGCAACACCAATAACCGCTCTTTTAAATGCCAAGTTGCGGGGAATAACCATCGAACAGAGTACTACTTTTTATGAACGGGTTACCGGGAAAATTCTGGTGGAAAGGATTGCCCCGAGTTGGATAATTTTTTCCGATGGTTTCTCTCTTGGCCGCTGGAAATATCATGTGAAGAGGTTTATGGATCTTTTGTTTTCCGCTGTTTTGCTGGTAATCACCCTGCCTGTCCTGCTGATAACTGCTCTCCTCATCAAGATGGAGTCGACTGGACCTGTTTTCTATTTACAGGAAAGAGTTGGACAAGGAAACCGGATCTTTAAAATAATTAAATTTCGTTCCATGCGCCAGGATGCGGAAAAAAACGGTGCAGTCTGGGCCAAGGTAAATGATGATCGGGTAACCAAGGTCGGTGAAATTATTCGACGTCTGAGAATTGACGAGTTACCACAGCTCTGGAATGTTATGAGTGGGGATATGAGCCTGGTTGGTCCACGGCCGGAGCGAAAGATCTTCGTTGATGAGCTGGAGAAAAAAATACCCTATTACTCCATTCGCCATACCCTCAAGCCGGGAGTGACGGGATGGGCTCAGGTCTGTTATCCTTATGGAGCATCTGAGCTCGATGCGTTGAAAAAATTGGAGTACGATCTTTATTACTTGAAAAACGTATCAATCGCTCTAGATCTGCTGGTAATTTTCAAGACGGTTAAAACAGTCCTTTTTAAAAAGGGTTCCAGGTGATCTGGAAAAAGGCTGTTGTGATGCGCAGCATCGAACAGCAGATATTTTGCAGAGTGGTGTCGAACAATGAATCAGATTGAATCCCTGGGCAAAAGTATTGACGTACTGAAATCATTTAATAACACTATTGTCACCTGCCGTATTTATCCCCCAGAGGCCCCACAGGCCGCAGCCGCAGTAGACCGCGGATATAAAAGTATCAAAAACTATCTCCGCCAGCATGGCAGTCTGACGTACTCCCTGAACGAAGGGAGTCCCTGTTTGTGCGGGCAGCCCCTGCATCAGGATATACTCGAATCATTCTCTAATCTTGTTATTTATCGGCAGTTACGCCTGCTAGGTTTATCTGAACTCGAGATTACTGCTGAGATGGATCGTTTTGCTTTCAGCCAGCTTCTTTCGGTTTTTAACGCCTCGGTTGAAAAAATCAAAAACGAGGGAGGAGGGCTCGAGTATATAACCAGTCTCGGTCTGGCTGGCTATTTCCCGGAAAAAAGAGAAGAAGTGGGCGAAAAGAACGATAAAAAAGGACAGACAGGCGGTCTCAGAACCCGAAACCTGATAAACGTTCGGCCGGAAATTGTCGCCGGTCTTTTCGGTAAGGATAAAAGACCGGTTATAGTGGCTGAGCTGCAGAAGAAGATGGCCAACCCGACAACGGCAATTGAGACACTGGCTGCTGGCACAGCGCACATACTGCAGGACATTCAGAAAAGAAAAATGATAGTTGCCTCGCGATATTTCCCTTTGATGCTGACCCGGGCCGAGACGCTTATTGCACACGGCAGCAGGCAGGAAGTCGCCCTGGGACTGGCAACAGTATTTGTCGAAAGCCTTAAGGAACCTGCCTTGTGTGTTTTGGCCGCACAGGACTATCCTGCTGGTTGGGGCAGGGAGGTGTTTGAAGGGCTGCTTATGGCGCTGACGCAAGAAAAACTCTCCGGGATGATAACGCTCTTTAGAGAACAACTGACAAAAGCAAAGCGCATTAATGGAGAAAATTCACTCCAGGTGCAGTTTCTTGAAAAAGCGTTGGCGCAGCTGACGAACAGCAAAAAAGGAAAACATTTCCTGAGTACTGAAAAAGCCAGAAATCTTATGGACGAAGGCGAAAAAGAAAGGAAAAAACGTCGCCTGGAGGCAGGAATTAAAAGTTTTTTACAGGGCAATACCAGCCTGCTGAAAAGCGAAGAGTTGGTTGCGTATCTGCCTGTTGCGCTTCGCCGGATCCAGAAAAATAACGATGGTGGACAAGCTTCTCTGCTGCTGCACGGGATGATCGCCTACCTGGCGGCAGCGGGTAAAGAAGAGCAGGAACCACTGCTGAAAAGCTTGATCGCTATTGGCGAAAACCTTTTGGCTACCGGTCAGTGGCGTCATCTCGATCTCATCCTTCATCCACTCGTTGAGAAAGTTCGACAAACAGGATTCCAAAACGAGCTGATCGAACAAATTATTACATTTTTGCAGCAGGTAATGCAAAAGAGCTGGCAGGCAGGAGATAACTCTCTCGGGGATAAACTTCTCACTTTGCTGCATCAGATCCGCTCCGGACTCACGCTCCAGTCCGCGTCAATAAAAGCCATTGTCGCCAAGGTTCAGGATCGTGGGATTCAAAGGGCAAGCCTGCCTGGTCTGCTCAGTCAGTGCCTTGCCGCGCCGCAGGATATGAAACTGAGCTTTCGGTTGATATACCAGGGACCGGTCGCAGGGCGTTTCCTCATTGAATCCTTAATTAATGCCGACAATGCGGCCGATCGCCTGAAAATCATCGATCTCCTCACCGACAGCCCGGATTACGTGCCTTCCCTTGTTCACGAGCGTCTCCAGGAGCACATGGTCTGGTATGGCAAACGCAATCTCATCAAACTACTCGGCGAAACTGGAACGGAAGAAGATGCTGAAAGTATCCTTGCCTACCTGCAGCATGAAGATTTTCGGGTACAGCGTGAAACGTTTCTTACTCTCTACAAGATCGGTGGAAAAAACAGAAAAAAACTTCTGCAGCGAGCATTAGACGAATCATCCGAACAGATTAAAGTGCAGGTTATCGATGCACTTGCTGCCTTTTGCGATCCTGAAATCGCTGACAAGCTTGTTGAACTGCTGGAATCCCATGAGAAGTTCAGCGACAACTCTCGAAATGATCTTCTTCTGCAATTAATGGAGACTCTCGGACGTTGTCCATGTCCGCAGGCGTATAAAGGCGTGTCTGCATTTCTCGAGAAGAAGGGGCAGCGGGGAACAAAAAAAATTTCCGAGCAAGTCTGGGGTGCAGCTGAAAAAGCATTGAAGTTTTTGCAGAAAGAACTGCAGGAAACCCGGAAAAAACATGTTCAGGCCAGTCAGCTGCGCAAAAACGCCCTCAAGCAGGCATCAAAGATAAGCAAAACACCGATTTCCCAATGGGTTGTCACCAGCTTACCGGAAGAACAGGTTGCGCGAACGTTTCTTGCCCGCGGGGATAAAGAAGCAGCAATGGAACAGCTGCTAATACTCATCGAAAGAGTTGCCCGTCAGCGCAATTTCATGCAGGCACAAAAATTGCGTGAATGGCTCATCGAGATTGATTCCAGCGCTGTCAGTCAGATACTGCGGGCATCTGAGATCATCGATCGGGAAAAAGTTGCGGCGATCGATAAAGGTCATTTAGAGATATGGAGCGAACTGTATGATATCTTAAATACAGATGAATTCAGTGCTGTGTATTACGCCTTAAAACATAAAAAGTATCAAAATGGAGAGATTATTATCAATCAGGGCGCTCTCCAGGAAACCCTTTTTTTTATAAATTCCGGACAGGTCAAACTTTATTTTGACGACAAGGGTAATGAAGTTTTAGCCAAAACCATGGGGAGAGGAGAAATATTCGGAGCGGAGGCTTTTTTTGAAGCTTCGGTGTCGACAATATCGGTTGCCTCCATCAGCAATGTGGACATATCAGTTTTAAAGCTTGATGTGCTGCATGAGTGGCGGGCAGATTTCCCTGGGCTTGAAGCAAAATTGCATAATTTCTGTCGAAAATTTCAAAGCATAGAAGATTTCATCGAGCTCAGCTCAAATGATCGGCGAGGGTATCAGCGATACCGGATTTCAGGAAGAGTAGTAACCACCCTGATAAATAACCGGGGGCGAAGTCTTGGTACCGACTTTAAAGTAGATCTGTGTGATATTTCCGAGGGAGGCCTTTCCTTTCTGGTCAGGATTGCCCAGAAAATCAATGGCCGTTTGCTGTTGGGGAGAAAGATGCAGATTATGCTCCCGGCTGTCGGTGGTTCCGAGGAGGGGACAGCGCTCACCGGTGATGTGCTCGCGGTTAAAACCAACCAGGCTTTAGGAAATGATTATTCCATTCATTTGAAATTCGATGCATTGATCAACCGGAAACTTCTGCACGAAATTGTGCTGACAATGCGTCAGGTACCTCAGGTGATCAAATAAATGTCTTTGCCGGTTAGAGTCTCTAGCATAACCTCATATGGAGCAGGGAATGGCTGAAGGCAAAGATGCCGTTTCCCGGTTTTACCTCACCCATCTAAAGGGACGATGGCACGAAAAGTTCAGTGCCGAGTGTCCCTTTTGTAAAGAACATGGCTATGCCGACGGAAGGTTGACTGTTGTTCTTAACACAGCCAGTTTCTTCCATGGGTATTTTCGTTGTGTTAACCGTTGTGTACCTGGTGGTTTTCCTCTCTGGTTTGCCCGTCTTGCCGCCATCCCGCTCACAGCAGTTCCGGAGTATGATCCGAAGCAGGAAAACATCACTGCGCAACTTGAGTACCCCGCAGAAAACATCAATGACGAGATACGTGGATACCGGGACAGGATCTCCGATGCCGTCTATGGCCTTTTCAAGCAGAGTACTGTCTCCCGGGTTGTTCTTGAGGAAATGCAGGTCGGATTCAACGGGCGTTATCTGGTGTACCCCTACGTACAAGAGGATGGTAATTGCTATTCTGCCCGCTGCGTTCACCCGGAGCGACCGGAAGACACTTTCTGGCACGGTATTGAACAATTTGGTAAGGAACCGTACAATATCTATAATGTTCAGGATGTTGCGCGTTGCGAGAACGGAGCCTTATTCATTTGCGAGGGTGAGGAAAATCTTCTCACCTTGAAGCAGCTCGGTTTTCCCGGGGTGGCGGTTTCACATTATGCGCAACTTGAGAGGCTGCCGGGACAGTTGTTCGATAAGGTAAAAACACTGTTTATCTGTGTCGCCAATAGCCTGGAGTCGGAGAACGCCGCCAGAAATCTGGCCTCGATGATTGGCTACAAGGCCAGAATCCTTGCCTGGCAAAAGAATAGTCCCCGGAAATATTCCCTTTGGCAGCTGGCAAGAGATTCGGGCAGAGGGTTCGCTGAAGCTCTTGGCGAAATGGTCAAGAGCTCCCGTTCTTTCTCACCTTTTTCTTCACCCGAGCGCGAGTATGCTCATTTTCTTCAGTCTCTTGAGCAGGAACGGGGAGAGCAGTATCGGAACCTTTCGTCAGGATTCACCCACTTAGATGTCGCCCTTGGTGGAATCCACGGCATTAATGTGATTGGCGGTGCGCCTAAAGTCGGCAAATCGACCTTTCTCATCCAGATTGGATCAGAGATGGCCTTGCGGCATATTCCGGTGCTCTATTATGATTTTGAAAATGGTCGACAAAAGATTTATCGGCGGACCCTGAGTCGATTGGCGCGTCTGTCCACGGGGCAGTTAGGCGACGAGAGCCTCTCGGAACAGCAGAAAATGAGCGTCGAGGCAGCTCGGCGAAAACTGCAGAAGATGCTCTTTTACTGGCGGGTGATCAACGATCGGAAGGTGACACCCGAGTTGATGCGTAAACATATTGACTTTATCCGTCATGAAACACGAAGCGACTATACTGTAGTGGTGGTCGACAGCCTGCATAAACTGCCGTTTAACGAGTTCACCGAGAGGCGGACCGGCATTGATGCCTGGCTGCGGCAGATGGAATCTATTCGCGATGAATTGCAGGTGTCTTTTCTGGTTATTTCAGAACTGTCCAGAGGGCAGGCTGGCTCCTATGTTGAAGAGCCGCACCTCGGCGTTTTCAAGGGATCCGGAGATATCGAATACAGTGCCGATAATGCCATGGTCCTCTACCCGGGATCTCCTCAAAAAGATGGTTCCGTCGAGGCAACAGCAAACACCAACAGACTCTTTTTAGTGGCAAGCAGGGAACATAGTCCGGGGCAGGTTGCTGAATATCGTCAGGATTTCCCTTACTGGGGTTTTACTGAGCATCCTGTGTCGAACAAAGACTAATGCTTTCTTCTTAAAACTGTTCTTCCAGTTGCCATTTTTCAAGTGCTGCCAGTGATCTTTGCGCCCGCTCCTCGCCTCTGAATTTTTTTCTGATTTTCTTTTCCCAGGCGGGAAAGAGACCGAAGTTAATGTTTGACGGCTGAAAACGTAGAGGATCGCTCTCGGTAAGGTGAAAGATGAGCGATCCGAGAGCCGTCTCCCGGGGAGGAACAACCGGGGTGAGACCTTGTACCAGACGGGCAGCATTGATTCCGGCCAATAGTCCCATTGCCGCAGATTCAACATATCCCTCGACCCCGGAGAGTTGGCCGGCCAGCAGCAAATCCGGCCGGACCTTGAACTGCAGGGTCGGCTGCAGTATTTCAGGCGAGAGGACAAAGGTATTGCGATGTATTGACCCCAGCCTGACAAACTCGGCCTTTTCCATGCCGGGGATAAGTCGAAATATGCGCTGTTGTTCCGGGTAGGTCAATTTCGTTTGAAAACCAACCATGTTATAAGTTGTGCCTTCCAGGTTTTCCTTGCGAAGCTGAACTACCGCGTACGGGTCCATTCCTGTTTTAGGATCGGCCAGCCCCACTGGTTTCATCGGCCCGAAGCGCAGGGTGTCATCGCCTCGGGAGCGGATCACTTCCACCGGCAGACAGCCTTCAAAGTATTTGGCTTCCTCAAATTCTTTCAAGGGCATATATTCTGCCTTGCCGAGTTCGTTGATAAAGTTCAGGTATGTTTCCTTATCCATCGGACAGTTGAAATAATCCCCGGGGCCATCATCGTAGCGTGATTTACAGTAGATAATGGACATATCCAACGAGTCGGCAGCAACAATCGGCGCAATGGCATCATAAAAAGCCAAACGCTTTTTGCCAGTGAGTTCGGCAAGCGATTCGGCCAGGGGATCCGAGGTGAGTGGTCCGGTCGCGAGAATTATCGGGGTATTGTCAGACGTCGGCAGAGGAATATTAATAATCTCTTGTCTGATGATCTCTATCAGGGGATGGCTTGCCATAATTTCCGTGATCCGGTTGGCGAACTTTTCCCTGTCGACTGCGAGAGCCTTGCCTGCAGGTACCTGAGTCTCATAGGCAATACGTATCATCAGGGAGTTGCACCGATGCATCTCCTCTTTGAGCAGCCCGACCGCCGAAGTCCGGTCATTTGATCGAAGCGAATTGGAGCAGACCAGCTCACCAAGTTGTTCCGATTGGTGGGCCGGGCTGAAACGCTGCGGTTTCATATCGATCAGGCAAACCTTGCAGCCTCTTTCGGCAATCTGCCATGCCGCCTCGCAGCCAGCCAGCCCGCCACCTATAATGGTGACTGTATTTTTCTCTCTCATGGGGAATTCTCGCAGCAAAAGTTTACAGGGGAGATACGTCATCCAACCTGGCTTATGGTAAGCATATCTCAGGTGCGGTCAATTTGTTTTCGACCGGCCAGGATATAATAGGCAATTCCCACCAGCTCGAGCAGCAGCAACAGGGAAAAACCGGCGGTAAATCCAGTTGGCGAAAGAACCGTTTCTCCCTTGGTAAAAAAATCGATGATTCCTCCCAAAGCCCATTGAGCCACAAAGGCGGTGATGAAAACCAGCAGGTTGACGGCGGTGGTAACCCGGCCGGACAGATGGACCGGGAAAGACTGAGAAAGCGCAGAATAAGCAAGAATGCTGGAGGTACCCAGAAATCCAAAGGCAAGCCAGACGGGAACACACCAGTCTGGCGGGCCGAGGATAAGCAGCACCTGGACGATCATAAACAAAAACATGCAGGTGACAGCGGTAGCGCACACCGAGACACCGCGTTTACTTAACCGCTCGGCAATGGTGCCAAGAACGATAAAGCCGGCAATCATGGCCACGGCGACCCAGAACAGCAGGCGGGCTACTTGGGTACGATCAAAGCCAGCGACATGGGTAAGCCATGGGCCGGCCCAGAGTCCCTGGATGGCAAGAAATGTCGCCTGCGACACGGTGGTAAGCGGCGCCGTTCGCCAGAATGTTCGGCTGGTAAACACCTCGCGGATACCACGCATCTGGTTATGCAGGCTTTCCCCGGTGCCTTCGATGGTTTTTTCCGGGACGATAAAAAACACTGCCCCGGCGATTATAAGGGTCAGGAGGGCCAGTCCTATAAATACGCCGCGCCAGTCGGTGAATTGCAGGGCTGCCTCCACCGGAGAAGTTGCGGCAAGTGCCCCGAGACCACCGGCAGCCATTTGGAATCCGTTGACCAGCGGCCATTTATCCCTGGAAAACCAGAGGGTATAGGCTTTAAACGCTGCCATCAGACAGGCGGATACCCCAAACCCAATAAACGCCCGGCCGGTGATAAGGCCGGTAAGACTTTCTGCCCGGGCAAAGATGAAGGCCCCGAGAGCGGCAAAAAAAAGCAGGGCGGCTTCAACTTTTCTGGGGCCGAAGCGGTCGAGTAGAACTCCCAGCGGCAGTTGAAAGGAGGCAAAGGAAATAAAGTATGTCGCGGTGAGCAGGCCGAGAGCGGAAGGGCCGACACCGATATCGGCGACAAGATCGGGGGCGATTACCGCATTCACCACCCGATAGATATAGGATATAAAATAACCGGCTGCAAAGGGCAGAAAGACACGTAAGAGAGTCAAGGTGGAGATTTTCATAAGTTGTTTCGCCAATCAAGGTCCATTGACCCTCCGGGAATTATCGGGGATATTCGATGGTGACTCGAACTTTTTTCCTGCCCCAGGTGAGTGCGTCACTGTGCGAATCGAAATAAAGATCAATCCGGTTTGGTCCTTTTATCGCTCCGCCACGGTCTTCGACAACGCCTTGGCCATAACCCGGAACATACATGCGCGTTCCGAAAGGATAATATTTGGTGTCTGCGGCAATGGTACCGTCATGCGGCAACAGGTACCAGGGGAACAGGATAAGACGAACCGGTATCATCCATGGGCGGTAGATGGAGTCCACGGAGAACAGCCCCTCTTCGGGTTCGTAAGGGACAGTGCCACTGGCGGTGAGGCCGCTGTACGGTCTGCCGGCATTTTGGCCGGAACTGACATAGCGGTTCCAGAAATCAAGCTTCAGCATAGCCCAGCTGCCTCTCTCCCAACTGCAGCAGGAGGAACAGCCGCAGTAGGCAGTCGTTTCCATAATCTTGGCGACCGGAGGTTTGGCGCAGCCGCACTGCAGCAGGACTGCGAGCAGTGACAGGAAAAGGAGTGTACGGCCAGAAAAGCTGTTCTTCCCCCTGAACCATACGACGCCTATCCACCAATTCGAGCCAGGCCAATTTCGGATATTTGCCGTAGTTCTCAGGTTCGGTAAAACCATTTTTTTACCTCATCTCTGGTGAACAGTTTGACCACCGGCCGTCCATGGGGACAGTGGGAAAATAAATCGGCCCTGGTCATATCATTGAGAAGCGTATCTATTTCCGGATTGGAAAGTTTCGTCCCGGCCTTCACCGCTGCTTTACAGGCCATAGTCGCCAGAATCGTATCGAGGAATCCCCCGGTGTCTCCTTTACTGTTTTCGCTGCCGAACTGTTCGAGAATATCGAGAAAGAGTTCACGACCATTGGCCAGACCGGCGAGGGCCGGAACAGCAGATATAATATAGGTGTTGCCGCCAAATTCCCGAATGGAAAAACCGATCCGGTTTATCTCCTTCTCGTTTTTTTCCACCAACTGCGCCTGGAAAATCGACAGCTCGACGGTTTCCGGAAACATCAGGGTCTGGCGGACAACCGTATTGGCCAGGTACTGCTTGCGCAGTTTTTCATAGAGCAGTCTCTCGTGGGCGGCGTGTTGATCGATGACCAGCAGTCCTTCGCTTGTTTTGCAGAAAATATAGAGGTCGTCATACTGACCGACAATAATCAGGTTGTGGGCAGCTCTCCTTTCTTCTTGATGATTTTCTCGTTGAACGGGTACCGTTCTTGGCTCGGGAGATAATCGCTGCATCGGCTCGGCAGTGACAAAGAGTGGCTGAACCGGGGCCGGTGCACTTGACCTCGAAGAGAGAGACTTTTGTTGAGGCGGAATAGTCCTGTGTGTATTGACTGCGCAAGAGGAGTTGCCTTTAATTGTCTGGGCGAAATGGTCATCCGACAGCTCGGTAGAATTGTCAGGAGATGCGAAAGAAGGGGGATGTTCCGGCATTGCGTCTGATGGAAATGGCGTCCTCTCCTGCATTCGATCCGGGCCGAATATTGTCGTTTTGATAGCCTGTTGATGAGCCAGCATAGCGTCGGTAACCGATTGACTGAGCAGGATGTGGATGTCACGGGAATTGCGAAAACGGACCTCATGCTTGGCCGGATGCACATTAACATCAACCTCCTCTGCGGGCAGGGTGAGATGTATCAGACCGGACGGATTCTTGCCTTTCATCAAGAATCCGCGTAAACCTTCCGTAACCGCATGCAGTATCATTCTGTCCCGCACCGCCCGGCCATTGACAAAGATGCGCATTCTGGAAGGTCCTGCGGTCACCTTCTCCGGGGGCACCAAAAAACCGGATACCCGGTGTGGCGCATGTGTTTGTCCAGTTTTGCCGACGGGAATAAAAGGGCCGTCATAGTGCATGATATTGGCAAGACGCTGCTCTACCGATAGAGAATTATCCAGATAAATCGCGTCTCTGCCATCTAGACGGAGAATAAACGTAACAGCGGGGGAGCCGAGCGCGTAATTTTTTACCACTTCCTCGATATGGCCAAGTTCGGTGCGGGCCGTTCGCAGAAATTTTCGCCGGGCCGGGGTATTGCCAAAAAGGTTACGCACTTCAACGGTCGTACCGAAACTGCAGCCGCTTTCATGCACTTTGCTTAATTTGCCGAAGTGCAGCACCACGCTCGTGCCGAGTTCAGCCAGCTCAGGGCGGGAGGTTATGGTCATTTGCGAGACCGACCCAATAGACGGAACCGCCTCTCCCCGAAAACCAAGAGTGGTGATGGCCCCCAGGTCTTCCTGGGTCTGGATCTTCGAGGTGCCGTGGCGTTCAAGGCTGAGCAGCAGATCGTCTTCATCCATTCCTTCGCCGTTATCGATGATGCGGATCAGCCTGGTGCCGCCGCCCTCGATTTCAATTTCAACACGATCTGCCTTGGCATCCAGACTATTTTCGAGGAGTTCTTTGACGACCGATGCGGGCCGTTCGACAACTTCGCCGGCCGCTATCTGATTGGCAAGTTGTTCGGGGAGTATACGTATTTTTGACATGGTACGGACTTTCCTGTTGATAGTTCATAGGCAGATGTTACATTGCTCCAGATCGGCAAAAACCCAAGTGAGCAATTGAATATTACCATGAGTGTCCGGAAAGTGTCACCCCCAAAACCACAGAATACAGGCAAAAAGCCGCCTCGAAAACCTGCTGCGCGACGGAACGTTTATACTGAAAAACATATCTCGACGTTTCTCATTGTTATCTGTCTGCTGCAGACAGCCTTCATCGGTAGTCTGCTGTATCTCCTGATCAGTTTGAACATGCCCGATATCCGATCAGTTACCAGGTATCGACCGGCGCAGGCAACTATCATTTACGACAGTAAAGGCAAGATCGTTGAGCGGATGTTTACCGAAAACAGAACGGTGATACCGCTTGAAGCCATGTCGCCTTTTCTGCCGAAAGCTTTTGTCGCCGCCGAGGATGGGCGCTTTTATGAGCATCCGGGGCTCGATTTCATTTCGGTATTTCGCGCGGCAATGCATAATTTTCAAGATGGGGCGAGGAGCCAGGGGGGATCAACAATTACCCAGCAGGTCGCCAAATCGTTGCTGCTGACTCCGGAAAAGACGTACGTCCGTAAATTTAAAGAGGCCATTCTCGCCTGGCGCATCGATAAGCTGCTCAGCAAAGATGAAATCCTCTATATTTATCTCAATCAGATCTATCTTGGTGAAGGGGCTAACGGAATTGAGGCGGCGGCACAGGTATATTTTGATAAAAGTGCCGCCAACCTGACTTTAGGCGAGTCTGCTCTGCTTGCCGGTCTGCCTCAGGCACCGAGCAGATACTCGCTCTTTGACCATCTCGATCGGGCGGTTGAACGACAGAAATATGTTCTCAACCGAATGGCGGCCGATGGCTTAGTCACCCCGGAAGCGGCCCAAAAAGCCTATGAGGAGGTTATTCCCCTCAATCCGCGGACACAGCAGGCAACCGACGAAAACGGGTATTACCTGGAAGTGGTGAAGAAGCAGGCGCGGGAAATTCTGCAAGGTGCACTTCAGACCGCCGGGGCCAAAATCTATACCAATCTGGACACGGGAATGCAGGCCCAGGCTCTCAGTGCGGTGCGACGCGGGGTAATGGCGGGGCTTAGTCGAAAGACCCTGGCGGGAGACAAAATTGAGGCTGTACCACAGGGGAGCCTCGTTTGCATTGAAACAGCATCCTCAAGAGTGAGGGCCCTGGTCGGGGGCACTTCTTTTACCAAATCACCCTTTGATCGGGCAAGTCAGGCAAGAAGACCGGCCGGATCTACCTTTAAACCATTTGTCTATACTGCGGCATTGACGCAGGGGTGGACATCCCAGTCGAGCATCAACGACAGTCCGTTATCGATTACCGGCAGAGATGGCCGAAGTTGGAGCCCGAAGAATTATTCCGGGAAGTATCATGGACAGACCACCCTCGCCGATGCCTTAGCTCATTCCCTCAATGCGGCAACGGTACGGCTGATGCAGCAGATCGGCTATAAGGAGGTGCATAAAATTGCCAGGATGGTTGGTTTTACCTGCAAACTGCAGCCGGATCTTTCGCTTGCACTCGGGGCGGCGGATGTGTCTCTTCTGGAACTGACCGCCGCCTATACGCCGTTTGCCGGTGACGGTAGTTTTACCGAGCCCTCATTTATCAGTAAAATTATCGCAGCCGATGGAACCGTCATTTTTCCGGAGAAGAGCCGCAGCAAAAAAATCGTTGCCAGTTCCCAGGTAATGGGGCAGATGCGGACTATGCTGCGGGGAGTTGTAACCGGCGGGACAGGCAGAAAAGTCGCCGACGTCCCCGGTGTCAGAGGCGGTAAAACTGGGACTTCCGATGATAATCGCGATGCCTGGTTTGTCGGCTACGATGGTCGGTATACTACCGGGATCTGGGTGGGCAATGACCATAACCAATCCATGGGCAATCAGGAGAGCGGGGGGTCCACCGCAGCGCCTGTTTGGCGTGACTTTATGCTTTCAGTCGCTAATAAATAATGAAGAAAAGAGGTCTCTAGCTTGACTGCCGGATCAAAAAGAACGACGAGGCGTGATACCGAAACAGCAATCAAGTCATGATCGTAAAAATCACAATTTCAATGGAGTAGATGCAGCTTTTTTACGATGCTATCAACCGAAGATACCTTTTAGGGTAAAGAAAAAGAGCATGGCCATAAGTGCTCCGGCAGGCAGGGTAACCAGCCAGGAGATAACGATATTCAGTACGACTCGCAAGTCAAGGGCACCAATCCCTCTCGCCAGACCTACCCCCAGTACAGAACCGACCAGGATATGGGTAGTGGAGACGGGAAGACCGGTCCGTGAGGCAATAACAACGGTGGTAGCTGCGGCGAGTTCCGCGCAGAAGCCTCGGGAAGGCGTCAGTTCGGTGATCTTTTTGCCGACGGTCAACATTACCCGGTAACCAAGCGTTATCAGGCCGAGCACAATCCCTCCACCACCGAGCAGCAGAATCCATAAAGGAAGTGGCGAGGATTGCATAACCTCACCTCCGGAACTTATTATACTGTATATAGCAGCCAAAGGACCGATACCGTTGGCTACATCGTTGGAACCATGGGCAAAAGCCATGGAGCAGGCGGTAAACAGCATCATCGGGGTGAAAACTTTTTCCACACTGGCATAGCTGAAAGATTTGTTTGCCCGAGGATCGTCTTTAATCTTACGGATGAAAGACCAGCCAATGGCTGCAGTCATCAGCCCAAAAATGGTGGCGACGACAAAACTTTCCAGGGTGGTAAGTTTGAGATTGAAATGGCTGAGCCCTTTAAAGATGGTTACCAGCGAGATAATAAAACCGACCAGAAAAATATATCCCGGCGCGTATTTTTTGGCATTTTTCAGAGGATCGTCGGTATTAAAAATCAGTTTCCTGGTACTCATTACCAATAAAAACGATATGGTTCCCCCGACAACTGGTGAAACAATCCAGCTCATTACCACGCTCCCTACTTCGCCCCACTTCACTGCTTCGGGACCGATGCCGACAAGGGCGAAACCGATGAGGGCGCCGATGATCGAGTGGGTTGTCGAGACCGGCCAGCCCTTGGCTGAGGCGATCATCAACCACACTGCAGCGGCAAGCAGAGACGCCAGCATGCCATAGATGAGAATTTCCGGATTGTTGATAATCTCAGTTGGATCGATGATCTTTTTCCGGATAGTTTCGGTAACGTGGCCACCGGCCAGAACGGCACCAAGGAATTCGAAAATTATGGCAATAAGGATTGCCTGTTTCACCGATACTGCACCGGCACCAACCGATGTTCCCATCGCGTTAGCCAGATCGTTTGCCCCGATACCCCAGGTCATATAGAGGCCGAAGATAACAGCCAGAATCATCATGGCAGTTCCATATGCAGCTATAATTTCCATTGCAAGCCTCTTGTGTTTTATTTAGAAAGAAAAAGAAGCAGCCTATCTGCCAGATTTTCGGACTGATCGGAAATGATTCCAACCAGATCGATCATCTGGTACCAGAACATGGCGGAAACGGGATCAAGGCTTTTTTCGATGGAAAACAGTTTCTTCTTGATGCGGTGCAGTATCTCATCAATGTTGTGCTCGCTCCGCCGAACTCCGGCAATCATCTGCGAAACTTTGTCCAGCTCACGGCCTGCAAAACCTACTTCAAGCAGTTCATCCAGCTGTTCGATCATGTCTTTGGCGGCAGCGGCAATCTCCATCGTGCCTTCCAGCAGTTCGTCCAACAGCGCTTTTATCTCTGTCGGCACGGTCATTTCTCTGAAAAGAAAGGTCTTGCCTATATCTTCTGTGGTGTCGGCGATTTTATCCTGATCGCCGATAAGGCTGAGAAGATCTTTTCGATCGACGGGTAGAAAAAGGGATCTCGGCATGTTCAACCTGAAGGTGGACTTCAGTTTGTCGGCCTCTGTTTCGAGCTGTTTGATCTGGCCGGCAAAATCGGCAACCGACGAACTGTCTTCTCGATAGACCGCATCAAACAGCGGTGGTATCAGGCATACACAGGAGAAAACCACTCGCATATGCGCCTGGATAGGTTTAAATGGCGAACCGCGAAGAAGGCCGGACAGGTGACGATTAGACATGAATGGCATGATACGGCAACCTCCTGAGCATAAAATATTCTTTTCGAGCTGTCGATAAAACGCACCGGCGTGATGGTGAACGGGCCGGCGGTTTAATTATTAGGAAAGTATTATAAAAGTGTTAAATTTGACCGATTCATTACTAAGTTCTGCAGGAATGTCAATTGTTTTATTGTGACGCTTAGAACCATACAAAATGGTTTCTTGTTTTTTTGCAAGAAAACATTTTGTCCCCCAAGGTACTTATCCCGGCTATTTTCATGTTTCCCAGGGTTAGGTAAAAACGTCAGGCCGGAAATTCCATGGCTGGAGAGTTCTAGTTATTTTTTCTTCAACAATATCCTCATCCTTGCAGAAAAATGTTTTTCTTCCGTTGTAAGGGGAAAAGAGCAGGCAAAAGATCATTGCAGATCGTTTATCAGATCGGTGAGCGGTTCAGCAGGGAAACTGATTGGCATAAAGTTTGCTCCGCTCTGGATGAAGACGCTAGGTCCCTCGATCTGGGCGCTGTAAATTATATGGTGATTTTTGGTCGCACCGGCGTGCAGCCAGAAACTGCCAAAAGGATCAAGGGGGGTGTGCCCGACGATAAACCTGGTTTTTGGGGGTCGATTAAGACATTTCCGCAATTTTTTTACATCTCTTTTGGAGTAGCCCGCCGGATAATTTGTCCGCTGTAGTCTATTGTTGGTCAGTTCTCCTGCCAGTTTACCGTTCTCGGCAATATTGATAAGATCTTCTTTGCTGATCTCATGGCGGGGTGCCCCGGCATGGCAGGCGATGAAAGTATCGGAACAAATGATGTAGGGCATTTTGTCATAGTAGATTTGCATCTGTTCAGCATATTCTGCGCCCCGATACTCAATCAGCATCTCTCGGAACAGGGCACCTTGAAGAAAACCGTTTTTATTGATTTCCGGATCAAAACTGTCGTGGTTGCCCCGTAGATAAAAGAAGTTGTCGGGGAATCTGAGTTTAAATTGAAAAATCAAATCCATAATGAGCATGGAAGTTACGAATTTGTCCATTTCGTCGATGTTTTCCGAATGGACGGCATCACCGAGAATAATAAGCGTTGCAGTTTTCATGCGCAGACAGTCGAGCAGGCAGTTTTCGCTGAGAATTTTCAGGAAATTATCGACCTGGGCGTGCAGATCACCAATAATGACCGGGACCGTATTCCCGGTCATTTCCACCAGCCCGCCAGGATCGCCCATCTTGTTTTTCGGCCGATATGCATCGTGTTGCAATGCATTGACTGCTTTTATGGTTTGCAGAGCTTTTTCTGTGGGGAGAGGCTCAATTTTCTGACCATAAATACGGCGAATCTCAACAAGGGCATGATATCTGCCGCGTTCTAACTGTTCACGATAATCAAGGTTGTCGTGTCTGACGATTTTCGTTTCCCGGTCGGGTGCCAAAGGCGCGAGGATGAGATCACCCCGGCGATTGGTTACACTCACATGTCGTTTGGCGACTGAATCATTGAAATGGAAGAGCTCGTTCAACTCGTTATTCGATTGACCGATAATAATTGTTTCACCTAAGCGAACCCTGATGAAGCCGTTGATTTTTCGAGAAGAACAGCCTTGGTCCGTATTAATAATCCAGTTTTTATGTGCGGCTTTCTTTCTCACTCCCAGGGCAATTTCCGGCTGGAACCGCAAATGCATGTCACCAACTATGAGTTCGAAGCCTTTGCCATCATGGGCAATTCTTCCTTCGCGCGTCAGAGTCAGCGGGCTGCTCCCCAGGTTCAGCCACTGGATGGGGTAGCGCCTGCGGATGAGCCATTTCCATCCAGCCGCACTCTTTAAGCTGGGGCGAGCGGGTTTCCGGTCAAGGATCCAGCTGGGCACATTGGCCACCCCTTTTTCCGCGATCCGCATCGGCGTCTTATCAAGACTCTTTCGCACATAGACATTGACTCCTGCCCGATGCAGATAGAGGGCTACTTCCCGGTATACTTCGACCTGTCGTTTTACCATGTCGAGGCTGAGCTTTTCGTCTACCGGGAAATAGCCCTTATTTTGCCGGTCAAGTCGCTGCTGGTATATGATTGACGGGCTTGGAATCAGAAATTCAAAGATATATCGGTTCAGCCAATTGGTCTGGAGAAAGTTTTTTTTGGGAGGCGGAATCCTGATTCGATTAAGTTCCAGTTCGAGGGGATCAGTGCTCTCAAGCCATTCTTTATCGAAGACTGTCAGTGCCTCTTTGTAGCCATGGAAAGGCAAACCGAGATGAACTTCCCGAGGGCGGTAAATAAGGGATTGATCCTTCCACCAGCCCTTTTGGGACAGGTCAAGATAACCTTCATTGGGCCATCCTCGTATCTGTTCGATATAGTAAGACTTACCGGCTCCTGGTGGCCCGGTTACCACCAGCTGCAGAAACTCCATGCCGATAGGCAGTTCGATGCCGCGGATGTTTTGCAGTATCTTGATCGGTTCGAGGATTTTTTTTAAAGGATCGGTCATTGTCCTGGGAGCTTATAAAAAGATTGTTGAGTTATTAGCCGGTATCAGTAGGATAATCATTATGCATGAATTGCAGCATGTCTGGTTCAGTTATGGAAAAAAACAGGTGCAGCTAAATATACACTCGAATTACCAATATGATATGGTTTTTTGATATAATTGGCTAGACGAGGTTTACCTGCATCCTAACAAAAAGAGGGTATTGTGAAAATAATTATCGGTTCCGTTCCACCATTGCCAGCGCAGAGTCAACAGGTGACCCATGGAAAAAATTCTTTCATTGCGGCGCAATTGCTCCATGTCAGACCGCCGAGAAAAGGCATTTCCGGTCCGTCGGGAATGGAGCGGCGAAATAAACCGGTAAGCGATCCCCGGATGGGCCGGGTGCTGACGCTTCTGGTGGCGGACGGTCGACAGCTGCCGGCTGATATTGAGAGTGGACGGTATGAGGTTTCTCTGCGGTTTGTTCGCCGGTAGGTTTGGATTGGTATGGCGGGGGGATGCTCGTTTAAAAGCTGGAGGCTAAATGGATTGGGGCACTAATCCCGCCCAAAAGTGCTGCGGGACTCTTTTTAGTACCCGTGCTGTGCGGGGATAAGTTCCTTCACGTAATCTGCGTCTTGGAAGAGTCAATCAATGGCTATAATAGCTCACTAATCCCGCCCAAAAGCGCTGCGGGA
>JBBRDD010000040.1:0-29446 GCA_038204235.1 Desulfobulbales bacterium | reverse complement strand
CCACCTCTTCATCGGTTTGCACCTGGCGCAATTCCTCGCTGAAGTTATCAGCGATCATCGTTCCGGTTCCTTCCACCGTGAACAGCTCGTGTTTGATGGTATTCTTTCCGGCCGGCAGGATATGAATACGCTCACATTGGCCCGCCTCTATCTTTTCGCAGATGCGATTCATGGTGTCTTTGAAGTTCACATTGCCAATAAAGTCACCAAAATCAGCACAGTCGGCCATTGCCTCCCGCACCCTTCGCGTGGTCAGGGCGTTGATCTTATAACCTTTATTATCGATAAGATAGCGGCGTTCAAGAAAAATAAGCTTATAGATGGTATCCGGATGCTGCAAAACTTCCTGGTAAAAATCAAGCTCGGGAGCAATCCTGATAAGGCTCGTTTCGGGCAGCCTCATTTCCAGTTTTTTCAATAATTTCTGGTTAGCAAAACGATGAGGCAGATTGTGAAACAGGGTGGTATCGACGCCTTTTCTTACTAAAAATTTAATGTCGGCGACGATCTCATTAAAATGATCGCGCAGGATTCCCTCCCGACAGGCGATACATACCGTACGGCCGACCAGGTTTTTTACATATTCATTGAGATAGAGCTGTACCATGATCAAACATTAGGGCGGCTATTTGTTGTTGGAGAATCTACTCTTCGTTGCCTGCAGAATACACAGCCAAGCTATCATGTTCGGCCATCTCCCGCAATATTTACAATATCGATCAGTCAGGGATTGTTTTTCACCAGGCGACAACTAAAATGCACGGTTGCATCGAAAAAATCCCAATCATTCATTTGCAAAGTTACACAATAAACATTAACAGTTATACCCTGTCTCATTTTTACTTCTGCACCATGAGGAGCACCTGCAAATATTGTGAATCATACTCTTGCGGTATCGTTAGCCCGGCAACTTATACGGGTAAACACAGTCAATCCTCCAGGAAATGAGGCGGATGCTGTCCGTATTATCGCCCCCCTTCTCCAGGACGCCGGATTTCAGATCAGGGAATACCCGTACGGAACCAACCGCAGCTCACTGGTTGCGCACAAAGGGAGAATCGACCAGCCTGCCGTTATATTGTCGGGTCATCTCGATACCGTTCCCTTTGGCTCTCAGCCCTGGAAAACCGAACCTCTTGGAGCCTCAGTCGTTGAGAACAAACTGTTTGGCAGAGGGGCGGCAGACATGAAGGGCGGCGTTGCCGTGCTGGTAGCGGCAGCTGTTCATTTCGCTGATAAAATCAAGGAGAAGCCCGTCACGCTGGTTCTTTCCGCGGATGAGGAGATTGGTTGCGCGGGGGCGGCATCGCTTATCGATCAGAAGGTGCTGCCCAGAGCCCGCTGCATACTGGTGGCAGAACCCACCGGCAATATTCCCCGGCTTGGCCATAAAGGGGTGTTCTGGTTAAAAACGCTGTTCCACGGTAAAACGGCCCATGCCGCCTTCCCCGAGCTTGGCATAAATGCCCTGTTGAAAGCAGCACAGGCTGTTGTCGCTCTGAATGGTGACATCGTCGGGGGGAAGGCACATGATGTCATGGGTGAGGCAACACTGGTGACCAGTCGTTTCTTGAGCGGCACTAATTACAACTCCGTGCCTGACCTGGCCGAAGTAGGCATCGATATCCGTTCGACCGTAAACTGGTCGCATACCGAAATTCTGCACAAGATTAAAACCTTGCTTGCACCTCTGGATCCCGAAATTGAGGTGATCTTCGATCTGCCTCCGCTGTGGACACCCCCGGAAACGGAAAGCATTCCGGAGATTTTTTCAGCCTGCGATACAGTACAAAATCAAACAAACCCGCCCGCTATTGTCACTTTTTATACCGATGGCGGAATTCTTGGTCCGGGTCTTGGCAACGCTCCTGTTGTTATCCTGGGCCCTGGCGATTCGGGAATGGCGCATAAAGTAGATGAATATGTGACGGTAGATGATTTGACCGAAGGCGTTGCTCTTTATCTGGAAATTCTCGCCCGCTTATGTTGATAGCAATCAGAGAAGTTTCCCCTGGATGCAAGACAAACGGAACAGTCCGGCGGGATCGCTATCGCGAGGGTAATCGAGTATAAAGTGGCGAAATGCTGTCTATGAGGGATATTTGTTGTAATCCCTGGCAGTTCTCATTTTGTCGCCACGCCGTGCTGGCGCAGTAGCTCCACGACGTCCCTGTGGCTCATTTCAGAAGCGATGGATAACGCACTGTCGCCGTATTTGTTTTTGATATTGACATTGGCCCGCTTGGCAAGCAGCAGCTTCACCAAATCGCTGTGCCCATTCCGGGACGCAGCCATCAAGGCGGTGAGTCCATAGTCTGTTCTGGTATTAATGTCGGCCCCTGTTTTTAGCAGCAACGCAACAACATCTTTTTTGCCTTCCAGAGATGCCTCAATTAAAGCAGTCAAGCCTTCGTTCGCCCTGGCATTAACGTCGACTCCTCTGGCGATATACCTTTCGATGGCGGGGATATCCCCCACTCGTGCGGCATAACATAAAACATCAGGTGTTATTGGTTGATCATAAGGGCGTAGCAATTTTTTTATTTCCGTATAGGAACTAAGATCCAAAGCAGTTTCGCCGTTATTATTCACGGCATTGACGTCGACACCCTGGGTAAGCAACAGTTCCACAATATCCTTGTAACCGTCAGCAGAGGCGAGCATCAAAGCGGTTATCCCGTCCTTATTCTTGACATTGATATCGGCACCCTGGTCGAGAAGGTTTTTGACCCCAGTCAGATCGCCACGAGCTGCTGCTTCCAATAAATCAATGGTTACGTAGGGCGACTTTTTTTCACACCCAGCAGTTGCCCACAAAGTAATGCCCAAGATTAATATTGAGAGAATTTTCATCTTGCTGCCTCTAATCAAATGATTGTCCCTCTGATCCGAGGAAAATTATTCAAACATCCAGGGATAGGAATACATCTACCACGCCTGGATCGAACATGGTTCCACGGTTTTCGCGCATAAAGGTCAGAACATTTTCCTTGATCCACCCTTCGCGATACGGACGCTGGCTGATCAGGGCATCGTACACATCAGCTACGCAGAGAATCCTGGCACCGATATCAATTTCTTCGCCTGAGAGTCCATCCGGGTACCCTTTGCCATCAAAACGTTCGTGGTGTTGCACGACAAGTGGGAGAATATCCTTGTACACGTGGATCGGCTCAAGGATCTTTCCGCTGATGGTGGGATGCATTTTGATTGTGCCGTATTCTTCATCGGTCAATTTATCGGGTTTATCCAATACCGCGAGAGGTATGCCGATTTTGCCGATATCGTGCAGCAGTCCGCCTCGGAACAATATTTCCAGCTGTTCATTGCTCCAATTCATCGCTCGACCGATTTTTGCCGCCAAGTCAGCGACTCGCTCCGAATGACCCGCCGTCCATTTACTTTTCGCATCAACAGTGCGGGCCAAAGCCTCCACCGTTCCAAGGGACAGTCGTTCGAGGTTGGAAACCAGACGGGCGTTGGCCAGGGCTATGCCCAATTGATCAGCTAGCTGTCGTGCTTGACGTATCTGTTCCATCGAATCCTGCCCTGCAGAATTGGTAAAGTCCAGGATTAAAGCACCGATAACATGACGCTCCGAATTGAGCGACAGAAACAAAAAGGAATCACTGGTGGTTCTGTCCGCCAGGAAACGAGGCAAGAAAATTTCCCGTTGCAAGACTCTGAACCGTTCTCCCGAAAAAAGCACTTCCTGTTCTTCCTTGCTTAATTGCACATATTCTTCGTCGAGATCATTGCGGTGACTCCCCTCAAGAATGGTCAATCGCATCCGGTCCAGATCCTCCGGTGTGCGTTGCGCCAGTATGATCATCCGGCTGGAAAAAAATTCCGAAATCATGCGCAGAGACCGGGGAATAATCACCGACGAATCCAGGCTCGAAAGAATAGAACGATCGATTTCGTCAATAAGAGCCAGGGTATTGAACTGTTTGTTCAATTGGCTGGTCATGGTATTAAAGCTCTCGGCCAGTTGCTCGAATTCATCACCGCTGTTGACCTCAACCCGACTGTTGAAATCGTTTTTCCCCACTCGTTCGGTGCCCTGTCGGAGCATTTCCAGGGGAGTGAGTGTTTTCCGAATGAAAAACAGCGAAAGCAAGAGGATGCTCCAGAAAGAGAGTAAAATAATCAGGGGAAATGTTCGTTTGAACCCAAGCATAGCACGCAGCATATTGGAACGAGTGCCACTGAGAATGATGGTCCATGTCTCTGCGTTAAAACGGGAATTAACAAACAACGGCCAGCCGCTGGCCATGTACCTTTCTCCATCAACTTCGTATTCGAAGCGCAAGTAATTACTGGTACCTGAATGGCTGGCCGTGGCCAGCAACGTAGTACCAGGTGACGTTTGTGTTGCGCTAATCAACTGACCAGTGCCATCATAAATGGCCAGTTCAGTCATGGGAGGAAGGATGTCATTTGTCCCAACTCCCCATAAAATAGAGGATTCAGGTTGGGCTACCAGAAGCCCCTGGCTACCGGCGGCTGTAATCGGAACAAGAAGATATACCGTTCTGTTCGGGGTTTCTGTTTTACTCGTGTAAAGAGTGGGCTTTCCCTGTTGGTGGAGCAGTTGATCAAAGAGATCAAAATCTGGCTCCAAGTCTATGACGCCGGAGAGTGTTTTCAGACCAGATCCCGCCTTATACAAGCCCAGACCACCAAACATGGTTGTTACCTGCTCGCGTAGCACGTTGGGGATGCCATTCGTGCTTTGGCTGCCAGTCAGGTATGAGGCATAAAATTGGATGAGATTGTCCATAAGGATGAGACGAGCCATAAGAGCCATACCGTAAACGTTACAGTCGTTTTCCATGCGGAGCGTGCTCTGTTCGTACAGCTCAGTCTCGACCCTATAATAGGAATACACAACAGAAATGGTGAGGGGCAAAAACGCGCAACCAAGGAACAACACAAAAAAACGGCGGGCAATTCTGCTTTTGAAAAACGATATTCCGATCTGCATAATTATCAGTAGTCTGCAACAAGACCCAAAAAGGCACCATTGTTGGCACGGACGATGTCATCTTTAGCGGGGTTGCCGGTGAAAGCGGCAACGCTTTTGCCATCCTTCCCCACAGAATAAAGATCAAAATCTGTGTTCACCGGGTGCAATTCTTTGTTTTTGCGGATTTTTATCCCCGTAGGTACATTATCGATTGGATAATAAACATAGGCTTTGCCCCAGGGATCTACAGGGTTACCAAGTCCCGCCTCAATCAGGGTATTTGGGAAACGCTCATTATACGCCTTAAAGGCGTAGGCGGCAGTTTCAATCCTTTTGAAGTCCGCAATAACACCAGCAATTACAGCCCGTTCTCTATAACTGATGTAATTGGGGGTGGCGATGGAGGCTAAGGTTCCGATAATGGCGATAGAGACCATTATTTCAATAAGCGTGAATCCCCTATGGCCGATTTTTTTCAATAGCTTCAAGATACTTATCTTTTTGGGGCTCTCGCGATCGTAGCGCAACATGTTGGTGAGGCTCATAATTAGTCCCAATCAACCAAGATCGGGATTCTGCTAAAAAGTCCTTCATATCAATGTTTTTGAGAACATTGTAGTATAAGTACATCACAGCGAACTATTTAAGTAAAGAGTTTTTCAGATTTCCTCGCTTGTGAATGGCCCTAAAACCCATCTGGTTCGTCAGGGTTCCGAATATGGCCATTTCGAGAAAGATAGACAAAGGGCTCAGAGTCAGAAATGAGATGGTTTATTGCAGGTGAGCTGATACTCGTATAGATCCAACTTTTTCACTAATTCCTTTTCTCAGAACCTCACGATTATACGCGGAGATAACGCTGCGTCGCTTAAGCATGCCAAGAACCCATTGATTTTCCAGGGATTCAACCACGGGAATTTCTTCAATTCCCTTAATATCAAAAAGTTGCATTGCTCTGTAGAGAGTGTCATCGGGAGTCAGCATTATGATATCGCGGTGACAGATTGAACCTACCGTCTGCTCTGATCGTGTCTGAGAGTCACGGTGGATAATCTTTTTCACGTCTGTCATAGAGACTATTCCGGTCATTTTCCCTGACTCATCGATGACCGGGAAGTAGAATCCGTCCTTGCTCTCACTGAAAGTCAACAATAACTGGTTAATATTTGCCTCTTCACTTATAAAATTGATATCTTCAGTTATTGCCAGACCGACTTTAAGTGACTTCATTATAGCCACTTCACGACCTTCATGAATGTTAATGCCCTCACGACTGAAATCGACTGTATCAATCGAGTCTTCATCGAGTTTGGTGGCCACAACCGTACCTATGATGGATGCGAGCATGGCTGGAACGATGATCTTGTAATTCCCGGTCATCTCGAATAACAGGAAAATAGCCGTAAGGGGGGCATGGGTGGATGCTGCCAGGAAGGCCCCTATCCCGACAGAGGCATAAGCGCCTGGTCCAGCGGTTATATCAGGGAATAACTTATGCACAAATGACCCGAAACTGCCGCCAATCATCGTGCCAATAAAGAGGGCTGGCGCAAACAGTCCTCCCGCTCCGCCTGATCCCAGGGTTATTGCCGTTGCAAATATTTTTAGAAAAATAAGAGCGATCAACAGGTTGTTCATCTCACTGCCGTAAAGTACGGCTTCGATGGCATGATACCCATCTCCCATAACCTGAGGGAACATTATACCAATTGTACCGACGATAACGGCACCGGTTATCGGTTTTAACTGGTTGGGGATATTGAGATTTCTGTAAAAATCACGAATACAGTAAAAAACCTTGGTATGAAAAACTGCAATAAAACCGGTGATTACGGCCAGTAAAGCATAGAGGGGCAGCTCTATAAAGGGGTTAACTACATAGTATTGAGGGATTATAAAAAGGTTTGCTTCCCCAAAATAGGATCGGGTGACGACGGTTGATATGGCTGAAGCAGTGATCAGGGCAGAAAAGGAGGATATTTCATAGGTGCCAAGCAGCACTATCTCAGCAGCAAAAAATACACCGGCTATTGGTGCATTGAACATACCTGCAATCCCGCCGGCACAACCGGCGGCAATATAGAGTTTCATCCTGTCTCCAGAGACATGAAAAAACTGACCAACCTGTGACCCCATCGCGCCACCTATCTGGGCGATTGGTCCTTCGACCCCGGCAGAGTTACCTGTTCCTATGGTGAGGGCTGTGGAAACTATCTTCAAGAAGATGGTACGGCAACGTATATACCCACCTTCGAGATTTACTTTGCGTAGAAATTTCGTAAACCCGTAACCATTCACTTCTCCAGGAAAAAGTAAAGACAGAGGAATGAGGAGGATCATGCCAATCATAGGGATGAGTGGCAGGAGGAGGAGGTGCAGACCACCCTGGTCGATTCGCAAAAATTCTTTTCCGCCTTTGAAGAAAAAGTCCTCAACGAATTGAACAGTAATACGGAAAATTATATTCAGGACCCCGGATATGAGGCCGATAAATGTGGCGACAGCAAGAAGACGCGTGTTGTCTCCAGGCAGGAGCCTACGGAGGTATGATTTCATGACAGCAACAGAATTAAGGGCAGCACCAGATACGGATCTGGCTGGGAGGATAGGAAATGGATGATTTGGGTTACAATCAAGCTCAAAAATTGCGCAAGGATGCTTATATAACACCAGTACGGTTTTGATGAAAGTCTTTTTAATATTTTTGGTGAATCTCGACGCATGAAGACACAAGAAAGAGATATGTTGAGGTGGTTCAAATAAAAACGGACACATTCTTTGAATACCACTTCATCGAGAAAAATCCGGCTGTTTAAGGCACAATTAGGACCGGGCAGTAAATCGTGTTGAGCACCTTATGCGTGACGCTGCCGAGGAACAGACCTGCAATATCTGAGTGGCCATGCGAGCCCATGATTATCAGGTCATACTCCCTGGACTGTGCCTGCCTGGCAAATACATCACCCGGCACTCCGGCAATGGCTTCAAGGTGATACTCCACACCATTGTCCATAAAAATCATCCCCGCTTTATGGAGTATCTCTTCAGCAGTCTTTTTTCTGTTGGCTTTGATCCCCTCTATCAGAAAATCCGATATCCCCGATAATTCCCAGTTCCCCTCATCATAGCAAGTAACAACAGTAACATGCGCTTCTGAGAGTTTGGCCAGAGTGAGGGCATAATTGGCAGCATTCAGGGAAGCGGGAGAGTTGTCAAAGGGGAGAAGAATTTTTGCTATTTTCATGAGCAGCCTCCTGATGCAGAAATTTTGATGTCTGGTGGTGTTTCACATAAGAAACGAGTCGGCAGGAAATAGTATAATACCGCTCACGGCTTTATCAAAAAAATGGTTGAAAAATCGCCTTTGCAGAGCAAGGGGGCGGATCATTTCCTGGCACAGCAAAGGAGATAAGGACTCTTACAAAAATATGATTATATTTGGGAGAAGCTTTTGCGAGATGCGCCAAATCGTCCCCCACAAAACAGCGAGGAATTATTCTATGAAAGATATCGAACTGTACCGCTATTTTTTAAAAGATAGTATCCGCAAGACAATCGATTTTCATGCGAGCGACCAGAGCAGAGGAGTACCCGTTCCACCCCTGGAGGAAAAGGTTGATCGAAAGCTGCCCCGTATCAGTCTGCCCGACAGAAAGTCCTGGCGTCCTGTTATACAAGAAACTGACACTGTGGATGCTATTGGCAATCGACGCAGCAGACGAAACTATAGTGACGAATACCTGAAAGTTGAAGAATTGGCATTTCTTCTCTGGGCAACTCAGGGACCAAGGAGCCCCGGGAACCAGACTCCTCATTTGCGCACAGTACCTTCAGCGGGAGCCAGACATAGTTTCGAGACGTACCTGTTCATCCACAGAGTAGAAAACATTGTCCCGGGTCTTTATCGCTATCTTCCCCTCTCCAATGAGCTTGTCTTCATGTACGCACTCGATGATGAGAGTAAAAACAGACTCTCCCGGGCTGTATTGGGGCAGGGGTTTGTCGCAGGCAGTGCGGTGGTGTTTGTCTGGACTACCGTGCCTTATCGAATGGAGTGGCGCTATCTGCAGGCAGCACATCGGGTCATCCTGCTCGATGCAGGCCATGTCTGTCAAAATCTCTATCTGGCCTGCGAGGTGATTCACGCAGGAACCTGCGCCATTGCAGCCTACGACCAGGAAGCAATGGACGAGTTGATCCAGGTGGATGGAAAAGAACAATTCACTCTCTACCTGGCGCCGGTTGGAAAATGTTAAAGAATGTGATTACCACTAAAGTTCTGCTATATGGGGATATGAGGTGCCCTTTTCACGGGACGCCATAAACCCATCCCTGGGGGCTTGACCGCAGCCGTCCAGGCTGCGGAACACCCGTGCAAAGGGCATCTCATATCCCTCTGGATCTTCTAAGCTGAACTTTAGTGATAATCACATTAAAGAATGAATTAGTGTCTGTCCATAGAGCGAGATTTGATCATAACTCCCCCCTTTGCTTCATATGCTGCCTCCTTTTGTTCCTTTAACGGTTACAAAAATTATTCCCTCGGCATTTCCCTGAAAATGATGTAAGCAGGGACGGTTTTGTTCAATGTATAAATCATCAATTCATCCCTGATACAACAACATATTCAGAGGTTTTTATGCACGGATTACAAAAGAAATATGGCATTTGGACGGCAACCGCGATGGTTATCGGTATCGTCATAGGGTCTGGGGTTTTTTTCAAGGCGGATGACGTCCTGGCTGCCTCCGGCGGGAGATTGCCGATTGCTTTGCTCGCCTGGCTTATCGGTGGGGCGATTATGGTCGTCACCGCCTTTGTTTTTTCCAAGATTGCGACACGGATTGAGAAGGTAAACGGGGTTGTCGATTACTTTGAAGAGGCCTATGGCTGGCGCGCCGGATATCTGGTTGCCTGGTTTATGACCTTTATCTATTATCCCACCCTGGTGGCTGTCCTGGCCTGGGTTTCTGCCAACTACACCACGGGGCTGCTCGGCCTTGAGCACGGTGTCTGGCTGATAGCTTCGATCTATCTGGTCTTTTTCTTCCTGTTGAACTGCTATTCGCCGGTGCTGGCCGGAAAATGGCAGGTTTCTGCAACCGTCATCAAATTGATTCCGCTTGCACTCGTTGCCGTTGTGGGCCTTGTTACCGGTTTATTGAATGGTCAGACAATTTCCAGTTTTACCAATGCCGCCAAGACGGTATCCAGCGGCGGAGGACTGGCCGTTGCCACCCTGGCCACCGCTTTCGCCTATGAGGGCTGGATCATCGCCACCTCGATAAATGCTGAGCTCAAGGATGCCAAGCGTACCCTGCCAAAAGCTCTGTTTTTCGGCTCAACCGCTGTGGTCATTATCTACATGCTCTACTATCTGGGTATTTCAGGGGTGCTTTCTAATGAGCAGGTACTGGCAGCAGGAAATGATGCCCCGGTTCAGGTTATTTCCCTGATTTTCGGGCGGATGGGCGGAACGCTTCTGACGGTCTTTGTCATTATTTCCTGTCTCGGCACCCTGAACGGGCTGATTATGGGGGCCTCGCGCGGAATGTTCGCCATCGCTTCTCGAGGTTTGGGGCCTTATGCGGAATTTTTTGCGACAATTGATTCCAAAACCAACAGCACCAAAAATTCTGCAATCCTTGGGTTTATCCTTTCCGCGTTCTGGTTGCTGGTCTGGTATGGGAACTTCGCCGGCTGGTTCGGCAAATTCATGGATATTTCTGAACTGCCTATTGCTTTTCTCTACGTGATCTACATCTCTCTGTATGTATGGGTCATGAAGGAATTCAGTGAGGCTGGCCTCATCACCAGGTTTGGAGCACCAATATTTGCAGGCGCAGGCTCACTGTATATTATCTGGGGAGCCATTCAGAAAGATATGTTCATCCATTTTTTTGTGTTGACTCTGGTCATTCTTTTAGCCAGCCTGCCCTTTATGCGCAGAAAAAAAATACGGGTGAACTGGCAAAGCTGATGTGCAGTCTGGACAAAGGTTATGTCTGCTGTTGCAGGCACAACCTTTGTCCGACGTTTTCCTCTACAACAAACACAAAGATGCGATGAATTGCCGCCCAAAAGGCACTTCTGTTACTTGCAGCGGAACAACTACCCTGGCATCTACTCCATACCTGTTCGCCCCGGAGCCTGCGTCGCTGATCCCGGATCGGCAAGAGAGATATTGAGCTCGAGTACCTCACAGTCATCTTTTCTATCCAGAGATAATCTGATCTGATCTTCGTCGATCTGAATATATTTTCTCACCACCTCGAGAATATCTTGCTGGAGGCGAGGCAGAAAATCCGGAGTAGACGCGCGTCTCCGTTCGTGTGAAACGATGATCTGGAGGCGTTCTTTGGCAACAGAGGCAGAACCTGATAGTTTAGATCGGAATAAAAAATCAAAAAATTTCATATTATTGAGTTCTAAATAAGCGGGAGAAAAGACTTCTTCTGGGGGCATCCAGGAAACGGAACGGACGCTCCTGACCAAGGAACCTGTCTACCATATCGAAATACGCCTCGCCTGCATCGGTCTCTTCTTCGGTAAGCGTAACCGGAATCCCCGAGTTGGATGCGGCAAGTACCGATTTGGACTCTGGCACAACGCCCAGAAAAGGTATAGCGAGAATATCGTGAATATCGTCGGCGCTGAGCATATCGCCCTTATCGACCCGTAGCGGATCATAGCGGGTAATCACCAGATGCTCTTTTACCGGTTCAAGATCCTGCTCTGCTCGGCGGGTTTTGCTCGCCAGCATACCGATGATTCGGTCGGAATCCCGCACTGAGGATATCTCAGGATTGGTAACCACCAGGGCCTCATCGGCAAAATACATTGCAGTCATCGCCCCTTTTTCAATGCCTGCAGGAGAATCGCACACAATGTAGTCAAAGCTCTGCTGCAATGTTGCAATCACCTCACCGACACCTTCCATTGTAAGCGAGTCTTTGTCGCGGGTTTGCGAGGCAGGCAGGATGAAAAGGTTGCCCACTCGTTTGTCCTTGATCAGAGCCTGATTCAGCGAACCTTCACCATGAATGACGTTGAGCAGGTCATAAACCACCCTTCGCTCGCAGCCCATGATCAAGTCGAGGTTACGTAAACCGACATCGAAGTCAATGACCACTGTCTTATAACCGCGTACAGCCAGTCCCGCTGCAAAGGCGGCGCTGGTGGTTGTCTTTCCCACTCCGCCTTTACCGGAGGTAACGACTATCACTCTGGCTAATTTCTGTTCTGATTCTTCTGTAAGAGTTTGTTCAATCATAGTTATGAAAGATGACAAGGGGTTGAACTATTAATAAAACTCGTTCATGGTACAGGATTGAACGAGCCGACAACATCGAATTTTAAGCTGCCATGCGCAAGAGAAATCATCACGCTTTGATTAAGAATCGTCTCGTCCAGCAGCTCGTTGACGACGTATTCTCCCGCAACAGCAACCAGTTCCGGGTTACACTGCAGGCTGAATATCCGGGCTGTAGTATCGCCATGTATGCCGGCCAGGGCCCGGCCACGCAAGGCACCGTAGATATGAATATTCCCCGCAGCAAGGACCTCAGCGCCGGCGTTCACCGATGAGAGAATAACAAGATCCCCCTCCGGGGCAAAAACTTGCTGTCCCGAGCGAACTGGAAGGGCTATTATTTTGGTCGGGGCTGCTTTGCATACCTGGCTTGTTACCGTGTCGGACAGCTCAGGCTGTTTCTCTTCTTCCGGGGCTACCGGCTCAGGTTGTTTCTCTTCTGCAAGCGAGACAGATTCTACAATTTCTGTGTCTGCTGGAGGGTCAAATGTTTTTTCAGTCTTGATGTTTGGCAGCAAGCCCAGTCCAGCAAGAAGCACTCGTTCTTTTTGACCCGCCGCACTGCCACGAACGCCTACTGGAACCACTCCCAGGCTGCGAAGTTTCTGCGACAGGTACTTAAAGTCCAGGGCCGCCTGCTGTTCCTCATCCACTGCGCTCAGATCTATCAACAGAGGAGCACTTTTAAAAAAAGACCGTGCTTGACTCATTTTCTTTTCAAGTTGCGAATAGAGACAATCGGCATCGGTTTCTTTGATGTGCAGCACTAATATAGTGATTACGCTGCCTTTTAATTCAAACACCGATGTTTTGTTGGCTGGGCTGATTGGATTCATGGAACGGTATTGACTTGGAGGAAATCGAAAATCACTATCTGTACCAATTCGTTCAACGTATTTCAAGGACAAATTCTTTCTGCTTTTCAAGAAAGAATTTCGTGAAGGTACTTACACCCCTCCAGGGGGTACTGAAAACGTACCCTCAAGGGGCATTAAAAAGAATCCCGCAACGCTTCCTGGCGGGATGGGGTTTGATTATGAGCATCCAGGGAGATACTAAAAAGAGTTCCGTACCTCTCAGCGCGATCAGTGACATTAAAATTCAAAAATTGTATTTCTCACTGAATCCGGGATTAATTCTCCATAAAAAAACAAGGCAAATGGGTTAAAAGCACGGATTAAAAAGAGTTTGCAATGTGCAGCATATAGATTATTTTGTTGATTTTTTGCAGGCAAATAATCTTGCTGCTTACATCTTTTTCCAGGGATGTGCCCAGATTCCCTCAATGCTGATCTCTATATTCATCATTTCTTAATCTTGATGTGATATCAAGAATGCGAAAGATGCGATTACTTAATTTACAAGGAGCAGCGATGCGCAAAGATTTTCTCCCCTTTTCCAGGCCATCTATCAGCGAAAGCGATATTTTGGCAGTCAATGAGGTTCTGCGGAGTGGCTGGATCACGACCGGACCAAAGAACGGCCAGTTTGAGGAGGATATTTGTACATACTGCGGCTGTGCTGGGGCCGTGGCTCTATCCTCGGCGACAGCCGGGATGCACCTTCTCCTGATGGCTCTCAATATCGGCAAAGGGGACGAGGTTATCACCCCTTCGATGACCTGGGTATCCACTGTCAATTTAATCGTACTCATGGGGGCCAAACCAATCTTTGCCGACATTGACAAAGAGTCCCTGATAACCAGCGCTGAACTTATTGAGCCACTCATTACGAACAGAACGCGGCTGATAATTCCTGTTGATTTTGCGGGGGCTGCCGTTGATATGGAGCCACTGCGCAAACTGGCGGCGTCTCGCTCGATTGGACTGGTTGATGATGCCGCCCATGCTATTGGCACAGAGTATAATGGCGAAAAAACCGGTTGCAGAGGGACGGCAATATTCTCCTTCCATCCTATCAAGAATATAACAAGTGGCGAAGGTGGCATTGTTTGTTCCGATGATGAGGAACTGTTGCGCGCAATCAGAACCCTTAAATTTCACGGCTTGGGTGTTGATGCCCATGACCGTCAGCAACAGGGCAGACATCCTCAGGCTGAAGTATTGGTACCGGGCTTCAAATACAACATGACGGATATATCTGCAGTTCTCGGTCTGGCCCAACTTACCCGGCTGGATAGCTTTATCCAGAAAAGAACCTTGCTTGCGCAGCGTTATAGAGAGCTCTTGGCGGATGTGGATGAGATATTGCCATTACAGGTACCTGCTGTAACCACTCGCCACTCATGGAATCTGTTTGTCGTTCGTCTGGATACCGATCGTGTGCAGCTAACCCGCGATCAGTTCATGGAAGAATTGAAAAAGAGAAATATTGGCACAGGATTACATTTTCGTGCCGTACACAAGCAAAAGTATTATTTGCAAAATATGCAAGTTGAACCCGGAACGCTCTCAGCGACTGAGTGGAATTCCGATCGGATCTGCTCGCTTCCCTTGTTCCCTGATATGACTATAGACGATGTTGATAGCGTGGTGTCTGCTATCAAAGAGGTACTCAGCTAATGAAAGAAGAAGTCAATTTTTCCCTGGTTATTCCTGTATTCAACGAAGTGGATAACTTAAGTGAGCTCATCAGGCGGTGTCTTGAGGTCTGCAGAAAAGAGGGTGGCTCTTTTGAGATTATCCTGGTGGATGACGGCAGCAGCGATGGTTCAGGTGAGATGATCGTCAAGGCGGCAAAAACCTATGGTCGGGATATTGTCGGGGTTATACTCAATCGCAATTATGGACAACATGCGGCAGTAATCGCCGGGCTGGCGCAAAGCCGTGGAGACATTGTCGTCACTCTTGATGCCGACTTACAAAATCCACCAGAGGAAATACCAAGACTTCTGGAAGAAATAAATAAGGGTTTTGATGTGGTGGGCACTATTCGAGTCAATCGACGTGACAGTTGGTTCAGGAAAACAGCCTCCAGTCTGATCAACTCTATGGTTCGGCGGACCACCGGGGTGATGATGCATGATTATGGATGCATGCTCCGAGCATATCGCCGACCAATAATTCAGGCTATTCTCCAGTGCCGGGAGCACTCCACATTCATTCCAATTCTGGCCAACAGCTTCGCTGGAAAAACCAGTGAGATCTCAGTCAAGCATGACTCCCGCAGCCAGGGGAATTCAAAGTATTCCATATTTAAACTTATTTCTCTGCAATTTGATCTGTTGACGTCCATGTCAACCTTTCCTCTGCGACTGCTATCGTTTTTAGGGACGATTATTGCGCTCAGTGGCATAACCTTTGGCTTTTTTCTCATGGTCATGCGTTTTCATATGGGCTCAGCGTGGGCCGCAGAGGGTGTTTTTACTTTATTTGCCGTACTTTTTATCTTTATCGGCGCCCAGTTTATCGGACTTGGCTTACTTGGTGAATATATTGGTCGTATCTACCAGGATGTCCGCAACAGACCCAGTTATTTTGTCAGCCAGATAGTGGCGGGAAGAGTCAAGGAACATTCCGTTACCCCTCTTGAAACTGCGCGGTCTTTATCAGAAACTCATTCATTTGTTCGAAAAGGAAAATAATGAAAGCTGTCGTTCTTGCCTATCACAACATAGGCTGCACGGGGATACAGGCATTACTTAAACACGGAGTTACTATCCAGGCAATTTTCACCCATAAAGATGACCCCAACGAAAATTTGTGGTTTGACTCTGTTGAGCAGCTGGCGGCAGAAAATGATATCCCTGTTTTAGCACCGGAAAATATTAATCATCCTCTTTGGATTGAACGAATTCGGGAACTTTCACCGGATATCCTTTTTTCCTTTTACTACCGTCAGATAGTTGGGGAAAAAATTTTGCATATCCCGAAAATGGGGTGTTTCAACCTGCATGGATCTCTTCTGCCCAAATATCGCGGTCGATGTCCGGTTAACTGGGTGCTGGTCAACGGAGAAAAGGAAACAGGCGTTACGTTGCACCGCATGACACCGAAACCGGACAACGGCGACATTATCAGCCAGCAACAAATCGATATTTCTTTTACCGACACTGCGCTGACCCTGCATAAGAAAGTAACAACGGCGGCAGATCGCCTCCTGGATGAAACCATTCCTGCGCTTATGGCCGGTAATTTTCCCAGTACCGTCCAGGTCCAGGCCCAAGCCTCTTATTTTGGCGGAAGAAAACCTGCCGATGGCGAAATAGACTGGCGTCTGAGCAATGAGCGTGTATACAACCTGGTTCGCGCCGTAACCAAACCTTATCCCGGAGCATTCAGTTATCTTGGTGACAGAAAGGTGATCTTCTGGTCGGTGAGCCCCGAAGAGGACCATTCGGATCAGCAGCCGGGGACCGTTATTTCTACCACTCCTCTGATTATTAAATGCAATCAGGGGAGTATCAAGGTCAATGCCGGACAGACAGAGGCCGGCCTGTACATGAGCGGCAACCAGCTTGTTGACGAAGTTGGCCTGGCCGTCGGTATGCATTTGGGCCAGAAAAAATCGAGGTCTTTTGGACAAAAAATTAAAAAACATGTCCTCATCCTGGGCGCAGACGGTTTCATCGGTAACCATTTGAGCGAACGTTTACTCGACAGCGGCCGCTATGAGGTTCATGCCATGGATCTCAGCAAAAATTCCATTGGCCGGTTACTTGGGACTCCGGGATTTCATTTCAGTGAAGGCGACATCTCCATTCACCGCGAGTGGATTGAGTATCATGTCCGCAAATGCGATATAATCCTGCCACTTGTGGCAATTGCAACACCGGCCGAATACGTGCGAAATCCGCTCAAGGTCTTTGAACTTGATTTCGAGGAAAATTTACGCATCGTTCGCTACTGCGCTAAATACGGGAAGCGCATCATCTTCCCCTCGACATCTGAAGTATATGGTATGTGCCAGGAAAATGAATTCGACGAAGAAAAATCTCAATTAGTGTTGGGCCCGATTCATAAACAGCGCTGGATTTACTCCTGCAGCAAGCAGCTTCTCGATCGGGTCATCTGGGCATACGGGGTGACCAAGGGATTGCAGTTCACCCTGATTCGTCCCTTCAACTGGGTCGGGCCACGGCTCGACAATCTGGAATCAGCAAGAATCGGCAGCTCACGGGTCATTACCAAACTCATCTTGAATCTGGTTGAAGGAACGCCTATTCGTCTGGTGGATGGCGGCGCACAAAAAAGGTGTTTCACCGACGTAAAAGATGGCATCAACTGTTTGTTTAAAATCATCGAGAACAAGGACCGGTGCTGTGACAGCAGGATTTTCAATATCGGCAACCCCGACAATGAAGCAAGCATCAGCGAACTCGCCCATCTTCTGACCGAAAAGTTTGAGGCACACCCCCTGCGCCGGGAATTTCCACCCCTGGCGGGAATTCAGTCGGTGGAAAGCAGGGAATTTTATGGTCCGGGCTATGAAGATGTGCAGCACCGCCGACCGTCGATTCGACTGGCCAAACAATTACTGGACTGGGAACCGAAAATATTGCTTGCCCAGTCTGTTGAGGAAACACTGGATTATTTCCTGAAACAGGCCCTTGAGGGACAAGAAGGATGAGTAAAGCCGCCGGTGCAACAGGGCTGCGCATCGATGTCGATACCTTGCGGGGCACGCGACTGGGGGTGGCCAGTTTATTGGCCACCCTGGCACGGCATAAGATCAAAGCAACGTTCTTTTTTTCGGTAGGTCCCGACAACATGGGGCGTCACCTCTGGCGTCTGCTGCGGCCGACTTTTTTGGCGAAAATGGTGCGCAGCAACGCAGCAAACCTCTATGGCTGGGATATAGTTTTACGTGGAACACTATGGCCCGGACCGATTATCGGCAAGTCCTGTGCCGATATTATCAGACGCACCGCTGGAGCTGGTCATGAAATAGGCTTACATGCCTGGGACCATCATCTCTGGCAGAAAAAAATAGACGTACTGACTGCGGATCGCATACGGTGTGAATTGCAGCAAGGCAAGCAAATGCTGGAGCAAATTATCAACATGCCGGTCCTCTGTTCGGCGGCACCTGGCTGGCGCTGCAACAACCAGGCTCTTGCGGCAAAGCAATCTTTTGATTTTCTTTACAATTCGGACTGTCGGGGGGATTCGATTTTTTTCCCTGAGGTGAATGGCGCAAAACTTACTCAGCCGCAGATTCCGGTGACGCTGCCCACCTACGACGAGCTGATCGGCAGAGATGGTATCTCCAAAGCAAATTACAATACCCATTTGCTGTCTCTGATACGATCCGATCAACTCAACGTATTAACGATCCATGCAGAAGCCGAGGGGTTGAGTTGTTCGGCTCTATTCGAAAATTTCCTATCAATGGCCGAGCAAGGTGGCACTCGATTTGTACCGCTCAAAGAGCTTCTTGACTCGACACAATCGATTGGGTTGTCGCGGATGATAGAGGGAAATACCGCGGGCCGTGAAGGCCTCGTTGCAACACAGGAAAAAGCCAAAAGCGATGTCCATGAACAATAAGATCTTTTCAGTTTTTCTCATTACTCTCTTCATTATTCTTTACCTGGTACCATTAGCTGAGCGGCCGCTGATTATTCCCGATGAAACACGCTATGCCGAGGTGCCGAGGGAGATGGTTGCCACAGGGGATTGGATTGTCCCCCGGATTAATGGAGGACGCTATTTTGAAAAACCAGCCATGGGTTATTGGCTGACAGCTCTTTCTCTCTCTTTGTTGGGGGAAAACAATTTTGCTGTTCGCCTGCCCCAGGCTCTGTCAACCGGACTGAGTGCACTGCTGATTTTTTTCCTCTGCAGACGTTTGAGCAAACGCAGCGACTCCATGCTGCCATTTCTGGCAACGCTCGTCTATCTGAGTGCACTCGGCGTAATGGCCATTGGTACCTTTGCCGTTCTTGATCCGCAGTTGTCCCTGTTTCTCACCGCGACCCTGTCCTTTTTTCTTCTGGCAACCGAAGCACCACCCGGCTCCACCAGGGAACGAACTTGGTTATTATCGGCAGGGGTTCTGGCGGGTTGTTCTTTTCTCACCAAAGGATTTCTCGCCTTTGCCATAACGGTTATCGTCGCAGGGCCATACCTGATATTGCAAAGACGTTGGCGGGACACCCTGAGGATGCTGTGGCTGCCCATTGCCGGGGCCCTTGCGGTAAGCTTGCCGTGGGCAATTCATATCCATCTCCGCGAGCCCGATTTCTGGCATTATTTCTTCTGGACTGAACATGTTCAACGATTCATATCGGACTCGGCGCAACATAGAGAACCCTTTTGGATTTATCTCGCGGCACTCCCCGGAATGTTCCTGCCGTGGACCCTCATGCTTCCCGGGGCTGTTATCGGTTTGTGGAAAAAAACATGGTCCGATGCGGCGGAATTTCGACTTCTGTTATTTTGCCTGTGCTGGTTCATATTTCCCTTTGTTTTCTTTTCGATCGCCAAAGGCAAACTGATCACCTATATACTCCCGTGCTTTCCGCCCCTAGCCATTCTTTTTGCCATGGGTATTGAGTATCTGCTCACCAATGAGAAAATTAAGAATTATCTGCAGCAGAGTATTGCTGCCACCGGCCTGCTTGCTCTCCTGCTGCTTGCAGCGCTGGGGGGTTGTTACTTTTTCTGGCCGGCGGACCAGGTGCGGGCTTTCAACAAGACCCAGGAATGGCTTTTGTTGGGCGGTGGATTTGTAACCATATTTTTAGGCCAGGTGGCAGCCTTTCGCGCCAAAAAGCTTCTCCATAAAATAGTCCTCTTTGCCGTCTCCTTCACGTTTTTCTGTTTTGTTGCCCAGTTTACTTTGCCGGCCCTTACCCAGCAGAGAAAGACCCCGGGCGCGCTTATATCACGTCATGCACAAAGCATCACACCACAAACATATGTCCTCTCCGGGGAACAGGTTGCACGTGCGGTATGCTGGTATTTAAAGCGACAGGATATTTATATGGTGGAGCGGGCAGGGGAACTGCAATATGGCTTGGATTTTGGCGACAATTCCCGCAAATTGCTGAGCCCGGCTGATGCGGCTACTCTTATCACCAAACATCCCGGCCAAGTCGTTTTGATTGCCGATTACGAGGAATATGCACGATGGCAGAGCATACTTCCACCTCCTGTTTCCACCGATTCCAGTGGCAGCCAGGGTTTTTTGCTGCTCCACTATTGAGGCAACTGTTTCTTTACCGGGACCAGAGCTTCATTTGCTTCATGTGAGAGGATAAGAATCGTCACCCTTTAATTGATACCGCAAAGAGTATACAACACATGATCATTGATAACGCTGCACTCATCCAATTCCTCAAGTACGCTGTAGCAGGAGCACTCGCCACCATAACCCATATCATTGTGTTTCATCTTGCAGGTTGGAAGATTTTCCCGGTGCTGCAGGCAAAAGACCATGCCGTACGCTTTTTCAAACTGTCCATCACATCCATAGATGATGCTGCCCGGGCACGCAACTCGATGTTCTGCAACGGTATCGCCTTTCTTTTCTCCAATATGGTGGCTTATATCACCAACGTTCTCTGGGTCTTTCATGGTGGAAAATATACTTTCATCATCGAGATTCTTCTCTTTTATGCGGTCTCCGGTATCAGTGTCTTTCTTGGCACCATGCTGATGTCCGCTCTTATCAGACGGTTCGGCCTGCTCACCACCTATGCTTTTGGTGCCAATATACTGGTAGAAGTACTGCTCAACTATGTTGTGCGTAAATTCTTTATCTTCTCGGGATAATCTTCCCCAATCAACAAAATTACCCATCCTCTTCCTTTTCCGGAAAACGGTTCATGGATTGACGTTTGAGCATCCAGGCAGGATATTCTTCGGGCAGTTCGCTGATCTCTTGCAAGCTTACCTGCTCTTCAGTAGATAATTTTACATCGGGGGCCATCAGGTTGTCCGTCAATTGCTCGATCGACGTAGCACCAATGATCACGCTGGTGACCACCGGCTGGTGCAGCAGCCAGCTGAGAGCAACCTGGGCCACGGTGACATTTTTGTCCCGAGCAATGTCCCGCATCACGTCAACCACGTTAAAGGCACGTTCTTTGGCAACCGGTGGAAAATCGAAATTGACCCGACGCCCTTCTCCGGGATCCTTGCCATCACGGTCATATTTGCCGGAAAGGAGCCCGCCGGCCAGAGGACTCCAGACCATTAACCCGAGGTTCTGGTCTTGCAGAACCGGTACGATATCCCGCTCGAGATCACGGCCGGCAAGAGTGTAGTAGGCCTGAAGGCTTTCGAAACGGTGCAGACTATATTTATCGGCAATCCAGAGCGATTTCATCAATTGCCAGGCTGCCAGATTGGAACAGCCGAGATAGCGAACCTTGCCGGAATGTACCAGATCGTCAAGCGCTCGCAGGGTTTCTTCTATCGGGGTAAGCGCGTCGAAACCATGAATCTGATAGAGATCAATATAATCCGTTCCCAGACGGGTCAGGCTGTCCTCGACAGCCTGCATGATATGGCCGCGGGATAAACCGACTTCATTAGGACCCGGGCCCATGCGGCCGAACACCTTGGTGGCCAGAACCACATCTTTGCGGCGATGTCCGAGAGCCTTGCCGAGAATTATTTCCGACTCTCCTTCAGAATATACATTGGCCGTATCGATAAAATTGATACCCGCATCCAGCACACGGCCGATCAAAGTGTCCGCAGCATCCTGGGGCAATTGGCCAATCACACTCCAGAATCCCTTTCCACCGAAAGTCATGGTACCAAAACACAACTCCGAAACAAGTAATCCCGTTCTTCCAAGCTGTTTGTAACGCATATCCGCATCCCTCCATTGTGTTGCGTGCCGTTAGTACCTTACGCCCGATGAGCGAGTACTAAAAAGAGCTCCGGCGTTTTTCTTATTTACCGGGGTTGGAACAACAGACCCATCTCTCTTTCTGATCGATGAGCATTGACAATCTTATACCATGTACAAGGACTGTAAATTCCCCTGGACGAAAGTCAATATTTCCCCAATACCTCAAATTGATACCCGCTGGATATAAACTTGTCGAGAATATGGCATCCTCTGCCAGGTTACCCCTTTCCTAGTTGCCGACGCATCCGCCTGACTTCATCTCTCCTTCATCTTCATTATGTACTCTCATGACACTATCTTTTCATAAACTGAAAAGTGGTTGTAAATTTTCCACGATTCCATGTACGTTAGCAAAATAACGCAACTTTGATTCCCCATCACCGTACCCTTTGAAAGCGATGCATATTTTAGTTGTAGAGGATGAACCGGAGCTCTTAGAAAAACTGGTAAGTGTCCTTAATAGTGAGCAATATACCACAGAAACAGCCAGTGACGGAGAGGAAGCGCTGGACAAGATCTGGAATGAAACCCACGATCTTATCCTGCTTGACATCATGCTTCCCCGCCTCAGCGGTCTGGAGGTCCTCAAAGAGATCAGAAACGCCGGCATAGTCACCCCGGTGCTTATGCTGTCAGCCAAAGGGGATGTGGTCGATAAGGTCCTTGGTCTGAATCTGGGAGCGGATGACTACCTGCCGAAACCGTTCTCGCTGGCTGAATTACTGGCTCGGGTCAGGGCATTGCTGCGACGAGGTGCTGAAACAAATCCGGTAATTGAGAGTGGCGGCATCAGTCTGAACACGGTCAGCCGCGTGGTGCTGAAAGATGGAGCGCCGGTATCGCTCACGACCAAGGAATTTGCCATTCTGGAGTTTCTCCTGCACAACCGGGGCAGAGCAATTTCCCGTTTTGTCCTGGCCGAGCACGTCTGGGGGGACAATTTCGACTCGTTCAGCATGTCGAACTTTGTCGATGTACATATTAAAAACCTCAGAAAAAAAATGAAGACCGATGATGACCGGCAGTTGATAAAAACTGTCCGCGGATTTGGTTATATCATCGACAAAGGATGAGCATGAAAGCTCGGAGTAAAATTACTCTCTGGACGGCATCCTTTACCCTTACTGTTGCCATTTGCTTCTCCGGCCTCGTGTTCTACGAGCTGGTGGAGCAGCCTTTTCGATTAATCGATGACGATCTGCAGGACATCGCAGAGGTTGCAGTTCAGACAATCGGCAACAACGATAGCACACAAGGCAAGCAGACCAACACTCTGACCAGGCACCCCTACGAAAAATATTGGATCAAAGTTGGCAGCGACCAGGGCATTACGCTCTTCGCATCGCCAATGACCAGGTATGTGGATATTCCGACGCGCAGTGATAAAAAATTCTACTTTGTGAAAAAAAACCTCCCGCTCGAAAAAATATGGCTTGCCCCGGAAGACCACAGCGAACGGAAAAATCTGGCCACTTCTCCGGTGTTATTTAGAGTGCTGGTGGACAGAAATGTAATTAACGGAAAAGTATTCGAGTTACAGGTTGCCAAACCAATTCCGTTTCTGGTTCAAGAACTGATTGAGCTCATCACCTATATTCTCTTAGGAATTGTTCTTATTACTATCATCGCCATTGCCGCAAGCTATTACCTGGCTGGAAAGATTCTGCAACCGCTTGTCGCAATCAACAGCCTGATTAAAAATATCAGCGATAATTCTCTTGACAGAAGAATTCCCCTGGGAAAAAACAAAGATGAGCTGTTCATCCTGGCCAGCTCGTTAAACGGTATGTTTGACCGGTTGCAGTTTTCGTTTAACCGGCAGAAAGAATTTATTGGCAATGCCTCCCATGAGTTAAAGAGTCCACTGACGATACTTATGCTTGGGCATGAAGAAATGCTCGCAAAAGAGCTGCCGCAGAATGTCCGATACGGGCTTGAAAAACAACTCACGACCCTTCGCCGTTTATCAAAACTGGTCCGCAATCTTCTCGAAATATCACGCCTGGAGCAACAAGAAACACTACACCATGACACTATTCATCTCACCGACTTGATTGACTATGTCCTTGATGAATTCAAAGATATACTCCAGTCGAAAAACATTGTTCTGGAGACAGATTTGTCGCCAGTTACTTTTGTTGGCGATGCAGAAAAGATCCTGCAGATGGTGATCAATCTTGTTGACAATGCGATAAAATACAATGCACCGGAAAACGGACAGATATGGGTTGCCACCGAAAAGACAAAAGATTGCGTCTGTCTGACAATAACAAATACCGGACCAATCATTCCTGAACAAGACTTACCGAAGGTCTTTGAACAGTTTTTCCGGGTGGAAAGATCGCGCTCCGCAATCTTCGGTGGATCCGGGCTCGGTCTTACCATAGTCAAACAAATCGTTGAATTACATCAGGGCACGATTTCAGTGACCAGTTCCGCCGAAGGGATCACCCGGTTTACTATCGATTTTCCGCTGCCACTCTCTCAGTTATAAACAGACGTTGCCAGCTGGCGCTCAGTTATCCTCTGCCCTTTTTTTTGCACAGTCCATCCTGCGAACAAATCCCGACACTCTGGCTATAACGAAAAATCAACCCCGTGCCTTCCGGCCGGTTAATCAGACGCACATTTCCGCCCTGAGAGGCGGCAGCCTCCATCGCAATAGCCAGGCCGAGTCCGCTGCCCTCGACGTTTGTGCCGGGCAGGCGATAGAACGGATCACCCACACGCTGCAGCTCAGAGACTGGTATACCGGGGCCGTTGTCAATAACTTCGAAAGTAGCATTATCGCCAAGCAAAGAAATTCTGAGTGTGACTTCCCCTCCCACAGGAGTATATTTTATGGCATTCTCCAGCGCATTTTTGAGTATTAAATAAAGATTTTCCGCGGTATCGGAAAGCATGATCGATGCGTTTTCCTCAAGGCCCAGATCAATGGTTTTGGTTTCTGCCAGAGGCAGGTGTTCGGCGATTAATTGACGGGAAACGGCCGAGGCATCGACAGTTTTTGGCTGCGCAGTGCCAACCTGAATTCGGGCGAGATTCAGGAGCTGCTCGGTAAGTTTTCTCGCTCGTTCGATGGAGTCCTGAAGAGGCAGAACCCGCTCCCTTACTTTTTCTGATAATCCAGGCTGGTTCAAATTTTGTGCCTGTATCGACAGCGCCGTGAGCGGACTCCTGAGTTCGTGTGCGGCATCGGCAATAAAGCGCCGCTGCTGCCCCATCAGATCGGAAACCCGCTTGAGCAAACGGTTGATGGCGTGCACAAACGGAGCTATTTCCTGCGGAACATCTTTGTCCGGTATTGGCTGAAGAAGATTTGCCGGTTGTGCATCGACATGTCCGGCAAGGTTTTTGACCGCGGCCAATTCGTGGCGAACGATACGCATGATGAACCACGCCATCGCCGGCAGAAGAAGGAGCAAGGGAGCCAATATGCGCAGAGCACTGTTGATGGCGATTTCATCACGGATATCAGTTGGCTGCGTCACAACCGTAGTCATCCCGGACGGCTCTTGCTGGAGAAAAACCCGCAGGCGCCCTCCGCCTGTTTCGAGTGTATAGAGGCCTGTTGTCAAGTTTTCTGCAAGCCAGTCAGGCCGGGGGCTATTCGGTATATGAATAATATCGATTCGTGACTCAGGGTCGTCAACGGCAATCGGCAAACGATTCTGACCGGTGCCTTCAACGTTAGATGGATCGATGCTTGAACTGTGTACCGCCAACCGTGCGGTCTGCCGCAGCACGTCATCCTGGAATTCTCTCGCTTCGTTATAGGCCAGGATAAACGACATCAAGGCCAAGGCTATTCCAGAGACCAGGATAGCGATGCCCAGCATAGAAATGAGCCGCCTTTGCAGGGATCGACTCATTGGAGCTTCTCTACCATCCATCCGGCCCCGCGCACGTTTTTAATCGCAGCGGCACCGAGTTTTTTGCGCACCCCGTGGATGAGAAAATCCACCGCATTGCTCTCCACTTCTTCGTTCCAGCCATATATATGTTCTTCCAGTTCGGCCCGAGCAAGTATCCTGCCCGGATGCAGCAGCAGCGCATGCAGCAGGGCAAACTCACGACCACTTAAATCGACTGTCACATCCCCGCAGCTGGCTTTATGCGTGGCCGGATCGAGGCTCACTAGCCCATTGGAAAGTATCGGGGTGCCCTGGCCACCTTGACGACGCACGACCGCCCGCAGGCGGGCGAGCAATTCGTTGACATTGAAGGGCTTGATGAGATAGTCATCGGCCCCGAGGTCCAGTCCATTAATGCGATTTGCCACACTGTCCCGGGCGGTAATAACGATGACCGGAACCTTGCTTCCCGTTTGACGCAGGTGTCTCAGCACATCCATTCCGTCACGTTTGGGTAGACCGAGATCAAGCAGCACTGCTTGATATTCACCGAGATTGAGGGTATTCCACGCAGTGTCGCCATCTTTTACCCAATCCACGGCATAGGCAGCATCCTTTAAAGCGACGGATACTGCCGCACCGATCATGTGGTCATCTTCAACCAATAAAATTTTCATCGATTTTCATCAATTTTAAATACAATTTCAGTGGGCTGCCAGTCGAACGCTTTACGAGCGATCCTCGACCATGACCTTTTTTTGCGCAGATGTCATGTAAAAAACCAGGATGAGTATAGCTGTAAGGAACAACACGCTCGTGCTGGTTGTTCCCAGCCCCAGACCACCGGCACTGCCTGGCTGCGAAAGGAAATCGCCCAGCGATGCGCCAAGCGGGCGCGTGAGGATGTAAGCTATCCAGAACGAGGTCACCCCATTTGCCTTAAAGACAAGGTGCGCAACCGTAACGGCGGCAATAATGCAGGCGAAACCGAAACCAGCAGTAGCATAGCCCAAATTGAGACCTTCCGCCACGAGATCCCCTGCGGCGGTGCCAAGGGCAAAAGTAAAGAGAATCACTGCCCAATAAAACAGCTCACGTCGTTTGGTATAGATGGTGTGGATCGATAAGGTCCGCTCAATTTTATACCATCCGAAGAAGGTCACCGCCAGAGCGAGCCCAAAAACCAGCGATGTTGTTTCGAGCGTAATACCTAAATTATCGACCAGGTTATCGGTGATCAGGGTGCCAACAATGCTGATGAGTACGACGGTGACCCAGTACAGCCAGGGCACATATTTTTGTTCACGCACCTGCATCACCAGAAATGCAGCCAGCAGAACGCTCATAATAATTGAGGTTCCAGACAATCCAAAATGCAACCTGACATTAAGAAAGTCGGCAGCAGTTTCCCCGACCGTGGTCGCCATTATTTTGATAATCCAGAACCAGATTGTAACCTCAGGAACCTTGTTCAATACCACCAAGGCCTCTTCTCGTTGAATTGGGTCCATATCAAGCCCCATATAATTGTTTTTTAGTGAAATATTCACTCAATTTTTTCGTTGGCGCCGATACGGTGATACCGCATCGGCGCTATAGGTGCAAAAACGATCAATCCGCTTTGTCGTGGTCCTTGTCACCATCTTCCAGGTCATGGTCTTTGTCGCCATCATTTTTATCCTCCGTTGCGGCGAGCACCACGCCACTCTCCGGATCGACTTTAACATCCATGACCTTTTTATCTTTTACAACTTCGACATCAAAAACCCATTGATCATCATGCTTTTCCAGTTCGGCACGAGAAGCCTTGCCGGCAACATGCTGTTCGGCGGCGGTGATGGCCTGGGACAGGGTAATCCGAGTTGCCGGAAGAACGAGTGCATCATTTCCCTTGTCACCAACAGCATAACTGCTGACCACGAATGAAGTTGATGCCAGCGCAAAGGTTATAAGACAGAGTAGGCGTTTCATTATAAGATCTCCTTTAAAAATTGATTGCGCGGTTATTCGCGTGTCTGCACTATAGCAATCAAGAATTAGCTCAGAATTAGCAGGTCAAAAATAAATGGCGCATATGAAAAAAAGATTCGGGTAGCAGGAAGCGATACAGACCGGATAGCAAGGGGAAGGACCTTCTGTCGCAGCAAATGTAATCGGTTGGGAAAAGAGACAGTGGAAGTCAATGAGATGACCGGACGCCGGGTGTTTGGCAACGACACATGCCGCTTGATGGTGTCGTATCTACATACTGCAGTGCGTTTAAGAAATAATCCGGCAACGCAATCAAACAATCACGTTGCCGGAGGCGTTGCTGCTGACAATCAGTTACATTTTTTCCGCAAGAGCTTTCCCATAAGCCTGACAGGCTTTCATCCCTTCATCGCTTACGACTACTGCTTCAGTAAGGTTGAGCGGACCGAGATCCGTCATATCCATCTTGAAAACATGCAGCATCGTGTCGAAGATCATCGGCGCGCTTTCGCCGCTATGGGTGTGGCTGCCAAAAGCTCCACCGAATTTACCAACTAAATTGGCTTTTTCGGCTTTGAAAAGAAACTGTTTCATGCCACCAGTCATATCTTTGTGGTAGGTCGGACAACCAAAGACGTAGCAGTCATATCCGGCAATTCCCTGTTCGTCTTCGATAGCAGAAATTGGTTTTACATCCACTTGACAGGCTGCGATGCGCATACCTTCGGCAATGAAATTGGCCATTTTTTCGGTTTTTTTGGTTCGACTGGAATAGGCAACAAGTACTTTTTTCATGTAAGCTCCTTCAGGTTTATTGAATGGTCTGGAACCCTGCCTGCACAATAAAGTTGCACTGAGATTCCACAATTGGGCCAACCCCGGCAAACGGGGAAAAAGCCGGCACTCCTGTCGTACTGCGTTGTGGGGAATAAGTACCTTTCGACACATTTTTATCTTGCAAAAAACCAAGAAAAAAACTGGTAAGGTATTATGCTGAAACCCAGTTGATCTTTTACGACAACGACTGCAAACATGTCACAGGCTCTAGAGTGTTCAATATTTGATATTTTGTCAATATATTAAATGAGAATAATTATTAATCACCACAGGTAGGGAAACATGGATACAGAGACAGCCAGAAATTTTTTTGCCAAAGACCGGTATGCCGCTCTTACCGGTATTGAGATAGTTGAGGCCCGCAGAGGCTATTGCCGGGCCCGGATGACGATTGAGGATAAACATCTCAATGCGGCAGGCGTCGTCCAGGGCGGTGCTCTCTTCACCCTGGCCGACCTGGCTTTTGCAGTCGCCTCGAACAGCCATGGCCAGTTAGCTTTGGCGATCAACGTCAACATCTCTTTTTTAAGCAGCAAGACTTCAGGCACGCTCTACGCAACAGCTACGGAAGTCGGCGAACCGAAACGATTAGGCGCCTACGATGTGCTGGTCACTGACGAACAAGAGGAGATTGTTGCCAGATTTAACGGCATGGTCTATCGCAAAAACCAGAAATTGCCGATGTAGAGAGAGCCCGGTAAACATCGACCGACCTTTATTTGCAACATTACGACT
>JBBRDD010000039.1:0-29461 GCA_038204235.1 Desulfobulbales bacterium | reverse complement strand
GTCAAGTTTTTCAACCAGCCCGTGGCCTGCGCCAAAGGATCGGCGCTCCTGCATCTGCGCTCGGGGGCACCGGTCATGACCAGCGTCTATTATATGCAGGATGGAGAGTTGCATATTGACTTCGATACCGTTGATTTGCCCGAGTATTCAGCAATCAATGAAGAAAACATTAACGATATTTCTGCGCGATGCATCCAACTGTACGAACCTTTCGTCAGGCAGCACCCGGAGCAGTGGTTCAGCCTCTTTCATCGCCTCTGGAGTAAAACCGGCTATACCAAGGTGAAAAGGTCTCTCCGACAGATATTTTTTTAGATAATGGCTTCACCGTCCCCATGCAGCACAGTCCTGTTTTCCATGCAGCGCGTGGAAAATCGTTTATCCTTTATTCACATACCCAAAATTCCCCATGACCAATAAAGAAATTCTCAAGCGACTCTATGATGTAATAAAACCATACCAGGCAAAACTCTTCGTGGCCATGGTGGCCATGGTCTGTGTTTCTGCGGGTACTGGCGCGCAGACATGGCTGGTCAAAGATGTCCTCGATAAAATATTCATCGAACAGAACACTGTTTACCTAAAACTCCTGCCCCTGGTTCTGCTGGCCATTTTTTTCGTCAAAGGCGTCGTCTATTACCTCTATTCCATTCTGCTTGAACAGGTCGGACAATCGGTTATACGTGATTTTCGGCTCAATATTTTCAACCATATTCACAAACAATCGCTGTCTTTTTTCAATGTGATGCCAACCGGTACGCTGATGTCCCGGATAATCTCCGACGTTGCCCTGCTGCAGCAGGCGGTCTCGAATGCCCTGGTCAGCGCGATCCGCGATTTCTTCCAGGTAATTATCCTGCTCGGGGTGGTCTTTTATATGAACTGGCGCCTGGCGATGATCACCTTTATCGTCTTACCGATTGCCGCCTATCCCATAACCAAATTTGGCAAATTATTTCGCAAACTCAGCACCTCAACCCAGGAAGAAGTGGCCCATGTCTCCAATATCCTGCATGAGACAATCACCGGCAACCGCATAGTCAAGGCCTTTACCAAAGAAGAATATGAGGGGAAAAGATTTCTGAATCAGGTCACCCGCCTTTTTGTCCTGACGATGAAGGATGCGAAATACCGGTGTCTGCAGCACCCCATGATGGAATTTATCGGGGGGGGAGCCATTGCCCTGATTATCTGGTTTGGCGGAAAAGAGGTTATCGGCGGTGACATGACGCCGGGGACATTTTTTGCTTTTCTGACCGCTCTTATCGCCGCTTACGAGCCGGTCAAAGGGGTAACCAAAATCAACTCGACCATCCAGCAGGGACTGGCCGCCGCGACCCGGGTGTTTTCCATTCTCGATATCGAACCGGAAATCCAGGATAAAAAAGACGCAATCGAATTGCCGCCCTTTTCCAGCCGGATCGAATGCAGCAATATTACCTTTCGCTACGGCGACGATAAAAAACCGGTGCTGTCACATATTGATCTGACCGTACCCGCCGGCGAAGCACTGGCCATCGTCGGACCGAGTGGCGGCGGCAAGACGACGCTCACCAACCTCATTCCCCGTTTTCTCGATCTTAAAGAAGGGAGTATCCGGATAGACGGCAACGATATCAGAGATGTCACCGTGGCCTCGCTTAGAAACCAGATTGCCATAGTCACCCAGCAGACTATCCTGTTCAACGACACTGTCCGCAATAATATAGCCTATGGCAACCAGCAGGCACCGGAACAGCAGGTTCATGAAGCGGCAAGAGCAGCTTATGCCTACGACTTTATCCAGGCACTCCCGGATGGATTTGACACCATGATCGGCGAGGGTGGAGCCCGCCTGTCAGGCGGTCAACAGCAGCGCATCTCAATTGCCAGGGCCCTGCTGAAAAATGCACCGATCCTTATACTCGACGAAGCCACCTCCGCACTCGACACCGAATCAGAGCGAGAGGTACAAAAAGCCCTGGAAAATCTGATGAAAGACCGCACCACCCTGGTTATCGCCCATCGCCTGTCGACTATCAAAAATGCCGACCGGATTATCGTCATCAAAGACGGCATAATAGTCGAACAGGGAACGCATGATTCACTCATCACCCAGAAGGGTGAATATGAAATGCTGTACAATATGCAGTATAAATAGAGAGTATCAGCTGGTTCCCATGCGGCCGCATGGGAACCCAGTATCTCGGGGTGTTACGACGCCACCAACGGCAGTATAACCCGAACCTCAGTCCATTCGCCGGCAGCACTGCTGACTTCCAGGTGCCCACCGTGTTCCTCGACTATTTTCGATGACAGGGCCAGTCCCAGTCCGGTTCCATTGTTTTTGGTCGTAAAATAAGGATCAACAATCCGGCTCAGGTTTTCCGGCGGTATGCCGATTCCGGTATCCCGGACGAAAATAACCATTGTCTGCGCACTCAGCTTCGTGCGCACCGTCAACTCGCCGCCATGTTCCATTGCCTGGATCGCATTCAGGAAAAGGTTTAAAAAGACCTGGTTCATCTTGTCAATATCAACAGGGACCTGCGGCAGATCAGCAGCAGTATCGAGCCGGATGGCTATACCATAGGACTGCGCATCACCTTCTACCAGCGAAACGGTTTTACCGATGATTTCCGGTATTGACGCCGACTCGAGCCTGAGTTGTTCAGGCCTGGCATAATCCAGCAGTTCACCGATACTGCGGTTGAGCCGTTCAACCTCCTTGACGAGGATACCTGCGGTCTCCGCCTCTTTGCTGGACACGGCAAACCCGCCTTGCAAAACCACGGCCAGTCCTTTTATGGAACTCAAAGGATTACGGAGTTCATGGGCGACACCAGCGGCCATTTTCCCCAGTGCCGCCAGCCGTTCGTTTCTCTGCAGTTCTTTTTCAAGATGCTTCATCGCCGTCAGGTCCCTTATGAGCAGGACCTCACCCGCAAAACTCCGGTCAGCTTCCAGGACGACAACGGATGCAAGGTGCAGAGTTCGTTTCATTGCCGATCCAGGATGTAAAGTGACTTCAGCCTGACGCTCCATCTGCCCGTCCATCTTGGTGCCGGAAAACATCTGCGCCAGCTGCTGAGGCAGACAAACCTCCGGCATGCTGTCGATGACCTGCTGACCCTCAACACCCAGAAAATCCCGCGCCGCGCCATTACATACCCGGATAACCCCACTGCTGTCGGTGGCAATCAAGCCAACCGGCAGAGAGGAAATAAGGATATCGGTAAAAGCAGTCATCTTGCCAAGACGCAGTTGGGATCCTTTTAATCCCTTCAGGGTCACAAAAGACAGCGCCCCGCCAAGACCGACAAGAAGGAGAACAACCAGCAAGATGATGATCTGCAGCAACTGACGTCGAAGTGGAGAACTGAATTGTTCGTAATCTAACTGGATGATATAGACAGGTTTCAATCTGAGCAGTCCTTGCATCTCTGCCTGAAACGTGGCAAAATGGGGCCGCTGACTGAAACGGCGCATCATCTGCTCTTTCCTCATGCCACGCTCGGGTGGTCCATGCATTCCTCCACCCATGTTAGGCGGCAGATACCAGGCTGCAAGTTGAAATTTCCTGGTCTCCTCCCGGCCATTTTTAACGATTCGCGTCACAAATCTATCTGAACCGTTGCTGCCGAGTCTCTTGATAAAATCCATATCACCACCATTGACCTCTTTTGCCGGCATATTTGTCCCGGCCCCGGAGAGGAGAGTGCCGGCAGAGTCGATCAACACAACAAATTCCACCCCCGGCTGTTCAACCGCCTGCTGCAGAGCCGCCTGCATATGATCCTGCCACTGATTCCACTGCTCTTTGGAGCGCAGATTGTCCCGTATTGACTCCCGCACGGAACTGTTGATAAATCGCATCAGGGTAAGCCCTTTCTGTGCCAGGGCGTCGACAATCAACTCTTTTTCCCGCTGATAATTGCTTACGGCAAAGAGGGTCAGCAGAATCAGTAATAAGGTACAGGCAATGGCCAGAAACCAGGGAGAAAAATTAAGCAATACATGGCTTTTGCGATCAGCTTTTTTCAGCATCATCATAATTGGTGATCTTTTCCAGGATGGCCTTGGAAATCATGTAGGTCGACACGATACCTTCATCGCCCATCGGTCCCGAAGCCAGGGTCTGCCCGGAAACCATCGGGTTATCCGATGCATAGTAGGCATAACGGGTTTTCATATCCGCCGGAATAAAGCCCTGGATAATTGCCCCGCTTATCGCCCGCTGATAATGCCCGCCTTCCATTTCCAGGCCGACCGCCCGCCAGCTGGACGAATGAAACCGCTCGAGTACGTCACGATTTTGCAGCGATGTGCCGAGCACAGTGACCATCGGTCCGGTATAGACATGGACACTATCATTGAAATCGGTGGCCCGGAGATCGTTGTTAACAATATAGTTGTCGCCAGTTCCCTCTATTACATGGGCCGTGGCAAGCATAACATCGCCTTTTTTTCCCGGTAAAACTCCGGCCTTGCCCATTATGGAAATCGACTTGATATGTAATGCCCCTTCATCGCCGTTACGTCGAAAAGGCCGCAGTAATTCATCCATAACATCAAAGGCCTGGGTACCGAAAGCATAATCAATAACCAGTAATACCGGTTGAGTCTCCTTGATCAAATGAGTATTCATTTTCAAGGCAGGATGAATATGCTTCTCGTCGATTGCGGCAAGATCGATAATATTGACGTCTATATTGGATCCTGAACTGTCCTGTTGATAGGTAAAGCCTTGTTCCCGGGTGAAAACATCAACGATAATGCCACGGTCCCGGACCGCCCGCACCATATCGTAGAGGTCGTCCGAGATCTCTCCTCCTGCTTCTTTTAGCGCTTTCGGCCCGAAAAGCAGATTGCGCATCGAGTGCATATTGGCAATCACCACATGGACCGGCCGGTCCTGAAAATGCAGCCGACATAACGATTCTTTTAATTTTTCAGCCCACAGCGAAGCATATTTCTGATTGTCGATCATCTCGTGCAGCGAAGGGGTAAAATAGACGGTCAGCTCATTTTTTTCTTCAAGATGCTCGGCCATAACCCGCTGCCCGATACCGTAGACTATTTTGAAGAGGCCGCTGTTGGAATCCTTTTCCTGTCTGTTTTTTTCCAGATAATCGTAGGTATCTCTAGTCTCTTTATACGTCCGGCCCAGGATGATCGAAAGATTCCAGATAGCCTGCTCCAGCACTTCATCTTCAAGAGTTGTATCAATGGCCACAATTCTCTGCAGTTCGGCCCATTCGGAGCTTATCCCATCGACTCTTTTTCTGGCCTGCTGGTAAATCTTCTGCGCCTCAATGTTCAAAAATGTTATGTGGGTCAGGATGTCGTAGATTTCGCTCTTGCCGGTTGTGATAACAAAGCACAGCTCCTTGTCGGACACGGCATAGGAAACTCTTCGCCGCTTAAAAGGGACAATTTTGGAAAAAGACGTCTCCTGGAAATCCTCCTGGGCGGTGAGAATAATTCTGGTACAGTTTTCAATACCCTTAGGCATTCTGTCGATCACATATTCAAGACCTTTGAGCTCAATAATTCTCCCGTCCGTCATGGAACCATAAATTTCCGGACTAAGTTGTTTCAACGCCTCAGCCAGTTTCTCGCCGACCTGGCCGGATGGCCGGTACGATCCCTGAAGAGGTATGGAATCGGCAAGTATTTTGAAGGTTCGAATGGCGTGTCGCGCCCTCTGCGATTTAGACAATTCCTGCATTTTTTCTCCTTGTCACGGGTGGCCCCTCAGCCACGGAGCAACAATTCTACTTTTACAAACGGCATAACTCTCCCAAAAGACTTCGTCGGCCGTCTGCGCTTTCTGCTACTGCGGACTTCAGCCGTTCATTTAGCATACATAAGTTTGCTGCCGGAGTCTATTTTTACCTGACGGGGGAATTAGGCATTTGAGTCTCTATACAGAAGAGAGTCATTACTGAGGATGATCTACAAAGGTACCATGCTCAGCCTCGTATGTGGACGACTGAGCCAAAAGCTATGAAGAATACAGAGAACGATGTTGTCAGAGAGGCATGAACAATACGTTTGCAAAAGGTCTGCCCCAACCCCGGGGAGAGCTTATGTTGCAACACAGCAGAGTCATTTAGAATGAGAAGGTGAGGCTGCCGGAATCAATGGGATTACAAAATCTCATCTTGAGGATTCAGGAGAAACCGGGTCAAAGCTGCCTCCAGTTTATCGCGCCCCTGCCCTGTCTTGGAGGAAAAGAGCACGCGCTCTTCGGCGTGCAGGGTATGGCCGGCATCCAATAATCGGGCGTTTTTTTCCCGAATACTGCCGGAAACCTTATCGATTTTGGTATAAACCGGCAGACATGGAATGGAGTTTTGCTTCAACCATTCGATCAATTGGGTATCCTGACTCTTTGGTTCATGGCGGATATCCATGATAACGACAACACAACGCAGAGTTTTTCGCTGTTCCAGGTAGGTCGAAATCAAAGACTGCCACCCGTCCTGCATCGCTTTCGGGACCTTGGCAAAGCCATATCCGGGAAGATCTACCAGAAAAAAATAATCAGCCACCCTGAAAAAATTCAAGCCCTGTGTTTTCCCCGGCCGGGCACTGACTTTAACCAATTTCTTCCTACCGGTCAGGGTATTGATAAGGCTGGATTTACCAACATTGGATCGGCCGGCAAACGCGATCTCGGGCAGCTCAAGCGGTGGGAGTTGCTTGAGGCTATGCACGCTCAGGAGAAACTCTATTTTAGAAAAATCCATATCCTTCTCCTTTAACAGCACAAAAATTTCATCATCAAGCTGATTCCCATGCGACGCAAGGAAACCAGAATGATGCAGATCGTAATTTTTATGAAATTATTTTATTGAGGGCATACTCGATAATGCCTTCCGCCCCCTCTTTTTTTAATTTGGGAATAAGATCCCGAACGATGTCCTGAGAAACGACGGTTTCAACTGAATACCAGTCCTGATTATAGAGGCTGGCCACCGTCGGAGCATTGAGCGATGGCAGGATGGAGACAACACCGTCGAGTTTATCGCTGGCAACGTTCATCTTCAGGCCGACAATCCGGTCGGCGTTCAATGCCCCCTGGAGCATCAAGGCAATATTTTCGATTTTTTCCCGTTTCCAGGGATTATTCCAGGCATCTTTATTGGCAATGAGCTGGGTATTGGACTGCATCAGTTCATAGATAATCCGCAGGCCATGTGCCCGAATGGTACTTTCAGTTTCGGTAACCTCGACAATTGCGTCGGCAAGACCGGCGACAACCTTCGCCTCGGTCGCTCCCCAGGAAAATTCTATTGTAACATTGATGTTTTTCTCGGCGAAAAAGCGCCTGGTAACATCAACCAGTTCGGTGGATATTTTCTTTCCTTCAAGATCCTCAATGGTCCTTATATCCGAATCGCCATCCACGGCTATGACCCATCTGGTCGGCCGCCGACTCACCTTGGAATAGACCAGATCACAGACCACGACAATATCGGACTTGTTTTCCATGGTCCAGTCTTTACCGGTGATCCCTGCATCGAGCAGCCCATCTTCCACATATCGAGACATCTCCTGTGGCCGACAAATGGAACAATTCAGCTCCGGGTCGTCTATTTCCGGAAAATAGTTTCTGGCAGCCGGCTTAATGAGCCATCCAGCCTTTTCAAAAAGTTCAATTGTTGCTTTTTCCAGGCTGCCCTTCGGCAAACCCAATTTTAACTGGTCCATGCTCTATCTCCCGCAACTACTACATCGTTCTATTTGTTAGATAATTCTAATGATCTTGTGAAAAGTCCAGCGACAAGATGGCTCGATAAAACACTTTCTATGCGGCCATCAGAGGTGATGCTGGAAATAACTCCACGAATGAAGATGACTCTTCCTTTTGGGAGTTTCACGACACCATCAGCTCTTATTTCTGTCCGTAGACAACCTTTGGATCAAATACTTTTTCTTCTGTCGTAACAAGGTCACCATCCTCAAGCCGCCTGTAAAAACAGGACCTATGCCCGGTATGACACGCAGCCCCGCCTAGTTGTTCAACCTTATAGATAACCGTATCGTCGTCACAATCGACCAGAATCTGATGGATGAGCTGCACATGACCGGAGGTTTCACCCTTTAGCCACAATTGATTTCTCGAACGACTCCAATAGTGTGCCTTGCCGGTCTCTAAAGTTTTTTCCCAGGCCATCTTATTGACATAGGCAAGCATCAGGACTTCGTTGGTTTGATAATCCTGGACAATTGCCGGCAAGAGCCCATCGGTTGATTTGGTGAAATTAAGCGATATCATGGTGAGTGGTTGGTAATTTTGAAAAGACATCATCGTGCTAAAAAGATGACTAAGTTAGACGGCTCTGTCTCCTTTGTCAAGGCACACTAACTGTTTTTGCTTTTTTCACCGTATATACTTGCATAAAATTGGTCATTTCCTATAGTAGATGACGTTATTTTTCAGTAAATTTTGATGGCGTCACAAAAGGCTCGGCTTTCTTCCTGGTACCCCAGGGATTTGCGCTAGGTGTAGAACATGCTTTTGCCCCTGCCATCTCCAGGAATTACTTTACTTTTTCACGATATCACTATTTTTTCGTTTTCGTTAGAAATTTATCACAACAAGGAGCTCCAGGATGACCCACCCGCAACAAAATGACATGGTAACAATCACCTTCACCGGCAAACTTGACAATGGTGATATTTTTATCACAATCGACAAGCAGGAACCACTGCAGACCAAAGTCGGTGACAGTAATCTCCCACCGACCGTTGAAGAAACTCTGTTGCAGATGAGTGTCGGTGAGACTCGTAAAATCCGCATTCCTCCCGACGAAGGTTTTGGTCCCAGACAGAAAGAGCTGTTGCAGACTATTGACAGTCAGCAAATGATCGATTCCCTCCAACCAAAACCGGGCATGGTTCTTTCCCTCAAAATAGACCGAGACGGCGTTGAGGAAAAAGTTCCGGCCACAGTTATTTCTGTTGAAGGTTCAGAGATCACCGTCGACTACAACCATCCCCTTGCCGGCCACCATCTGACCTATGAATTGACCCTCCTTGACATTCAGCCAAGTGCCGGCTGATCGGTTAAGGTTCGATAACAGGCGGACAAGCCTGTTATCGAACCTTCGGTCATCTCGCCCGTATCTTCCCGTTTTAAAATACTTTTTCCTTATTTTCGATTTTCTTCGGTAGATTTTTTTCTACTTTCGACAATTTTTTTGCCTCCTCACCTGTACATTAAAGTGCGGTTATGTATAACCTAAGCTAGTCAATGATATTATCACTCCCCCCCGATAAACGGTAAGGAAGCCGCGGCTTTTTTTAGTATTCGCTTGACGGGTTAACGTTCTTTCACGAAATAGTTTTCTGGAAAAAACCACGGGAATTTTTTCTGAGCCACTAAATGCACGAGGTATATATGGAAATTGAAGACGACGAAATATTGCAGGGATTTATTGAAGAATCATTGGAACATCTCGCGGATATTGAAAATGATCTTCTGACAGTCGAAGAAGCTGGCGCAGACATAGATGAAGACCTGGTGAACAAAGTCTTTCGGGCGGCCCACTCCATAAAAGGTGGGGCGGGATTCATGGGCCTGACGACAATTCAGGACCTCTCTCATGCCGCGGAAAATGTCCTTGGTATGATTCGGGGGAAAAAACTTATCCCCACCCCGGAAATAATCAATGTTCTACTTATAGCCATGGATGCGCTGCAGAGCATGATTGAAGATGTCCAAAACAGCAACGACGTTGATATTTCTTCACATCTCACTCCGCTCAACGCCATAGCTGAAGGGAGCTTTTCTCAGCCGCCGGTTCAACCGCAAACCGTTCTGCAGGTAACACCTGAAGGGACCTCTTTGCCGGAACCGGACCTTAGCCTTGACACAGAGGATGAACCAGCGGACGAGGACGCAATTGATGAGGAAACGACGGAAACGGAGAATTCGATTGAATCTCCCATCATCCATCCCGTGCCGCCTGTCGATGTACCTGCTGCCTCTGTCCCGACAGCAACAAAATCGCCCCAGTTGCCACCAACAAAAAGCGAAGCCTCGCTGAGAGTGCATGTCAGTCTGCTCGATTCGCTGATGAACCTCGCCGGAGAACTGGTCCTCAGCAGGAACCAACTGCTGCAGACAATTGGCTCGGACGATCTGCGCAATGCCGAGGCGGTGGGTCAGCGTATCGACCTCATTACCTCCGAGCTGCAGGAAGCTATCATGCTGACCCGTATGCAGCCGATCGGCAACGTCTTTAGCAAGTTTCCCCGAGTGGTCAGGGACCTCTCTAAAAAGCTGGGCAAGACCATCGATCTCACCATCGTCGGTAAAGATGTTGAACTGGATAAAACTATCATTGAGGCGATAAACGACCCGCTGACTCATCTCGTGCGCAATTCTGTCGATCATGGCATAGAGATACCCAGCGAAAGAAGGCAACGGGGAAAGGCCGAAACCGGCCAGGTCATCCTGAAAGCCTATCATGAAGCGGGACAGGTCGTCATTGAGATCAGCGATGACGGCAAAGGCCTCGATGGTGACGCACTTGCCGCCAGTGCCGTGAGTAAAGGTCTACTCACCAGCGAACAGGCGCAGGTCATGTCCGACAAGGAGAAAGTCAATCTTATCTTTCTGCCCGGATTTTCAACCGCCAAAGAAGTAACCGATGTATCCGGCCGCGGCGTCGGCATGGATGTGGTCAAGACCAATCTCGACCAGCTCGGCGGCAATGTCGATATTATATCCGAAAAAGGTTCCGGCACGACTATTTCCATTAAACTGCCGCTGACCTTAGCCATTATTCCCTGTCAGATTATCGAGACAGCCGGGGAACGCTATGCTATTCCCCAGGTAAATCTTGAGGAGCTGCTCCGTATCCCTGCTGCCCAGGTAAAAGATCGGATCGAAAAAGTCGGCGATGCCGAAGTCGTCCGGTTGCGGGGAGTTCTGCTCCCTCTTATCCGGCTGGCCGACGTCATCGGTATTGAGCGGACGTATTACGACCCGGTTACCGACGAAATGCAGCCTGATAGAAGAGAAAAAGTCTCTGATCGACGGGGGAAAAACTCCCCTCTTTTCCACAACCGGGACGGTTCGGCCAAAGAAGTTGACGAAAAGCAATTTGAGCACCCCCGTTCCATAATCGATCGAAGAGCCTCCGCCTCCAGTGCCCTCAACATTGTCGTGGTATCCACCGGTTCGATGAAATACGGCCTGATTGTCGACCGGCTGCAGGACTCGGAAGAGATCGTTATCAAGCCCCTGGGCAGACATCTGCAACAATGCAAAGGCTACGCCGGAGCAACGATAATGGGTGATGGCCGTATCGCCCTCATCCTCGATGTCAGCAATCTGGCCAGAATGGCGCACCTTACCTCTGTTGACGGCTCAGACAGAGCCTCGGAAGTGAAAAAGGCTGCTGAGGCCGCAATTATGGCCATTAAAGAGAAACAATCTCTGCTTATCTTTAAAAGTTCCGAAAAAGAGAGTTTCGCCGTTCCGCTCAATCAGGTGGAACGGATTGAAAAGATTAAACGATCCGATATTGAAGAACTTGGCGGCAAAAGAGTGATGAAATACCGGGGAGGCAGTCTCAGCCTCATTTGTATTGACGATCTGGCCACGGTACAGCCGTTAGCTGATCATGACAGTCTATTGGTGATTGTCTTTAACATTGCCAAACGCTCGGTGGGTCTGCTGGCCATAGGTCCGATTGATGCCCTGGAAGTAAGTGCCGATATTGACGACTCAACCTTGAGCCAACCAGGGATAATGGGCTCAATTATTATTGACAATCAAACGACGATGCTGGTCAATGTTTTTGAAATGACGCAAACCCTTTTCCCGCAGTGGTTCATCGAACAGGAAAAATTCGTGCCCCTGGACATGGAGGAAGGAGAGCTTCCGACCATTCTCATTGCCGAAGATTCCAAGTTTTTCCGAAATCAGGTAAAAGGTTACATGACCGAGGTTGGCTACAAGGTCATCGAGGCGGAAGATGGCCTGGAGGGTTGGAATAAATTAATGGAACATGGTGATGAAATTTCCATGCTGGTTACCGACATTGAAATGCCGAACATGAACGGTTTTGAGCTGACCCAGAAAATTCGCAGTGACAAACGATACGGAAGACTGCCGATTATCGCCCTTACCACTCTCGCTTCGGCGGAGGATGTTGCCAAAGGAAAAGCGGTCGGAGTTGACGAATATCACATCAAGCTTGATAAAGAACGGCTCATGGTATCCGTCCACGATTATATGAAGAGAATACACTGAGACAAGGATATTTGATATGACAGAGATGAAAGAAACAACAGGCAGCAAAAAAATTGTCGAGCTGGCAACTTTTTATATCGGCGATGCACTGTGCGGCATGGATATACTAAAGATCCAGGAAATCAACAAACTCATGCAGATGACCAAGGTCCCCCAGGCCCCGGAATATGTGGTCGGCATACTTAATCTACGCGGCCAGATCGTCACCATTATTGATCTGGGCCGTAAACTGGGACTGGGGAAAACCGACATCAGCCAGGACCCTCGAAATATCATTGTTAATTCAGCAGGCGGCCATGTCGGCCTCTTGGTGCGAAAGATCAGCGATGTGGTATCCGCCGACATGGAAAAAAAAGAACGGGCACCGGCTAATATGCGCGGTATTCAGGGTGATTATTTCAATGGTGTTTATAAAACCGAGACCAATCTCATTGGCATCCTGAATGTTGACAAAGTTCTCAGCATTGAGGATTGATGCGTTGTTTAAAGCACCAATTCAGACCATTGCAGGCGCTTATTTTTTTCTTAAGATGGTTACATGTCTCAACGTACTTACATGTATCTTAAGGGTACTTAAAAAAGTACCCTCAAGATACATTGAACAAGTCCCGGCTTATTCCCCGTCTACCGGGATGAGCTTATTAAGAATCTATCAAGTAAAAGTGCTCGAATGATTGGCTCAAAAAACCTGCGTGTCCTGGTTGTCGACGATACCATCGTCTATCGCAAAGCAATTTCTGACATTATTGAGGAAATACCCGGTGTTGAACTGGCGGGTGTTGCCCATAACGGAAAAATTGCCCTGGCGAAAATTGCCACCCTCAAACCAGATATCCTGACGCTGGATATTGAGATGCCGCAAATGAACGGCATTGAGGTCTTGGCGGAAATACAAAAGAGCAACCTCGGTGTCGGCGCCATTATGGTTTCCACCTTGACCGATGAGGGAAGCGACATGACCATGCGGGCCCTTGAGCTGGGTGCCTTTGATTTTATCCTTAAACCGCAGAATAGTAAAAACCAGCTCGAGGCGAAAAAAGAGATAAGAGCAGCTCTCGAACCAATACTCAAGGCTTTTGCCCGGTCCAGATTCAGATCTTCGCTGTTGCAGCGCACAGGTCGAATCAATCCCGCCACTTTGCCGATCAAACCGGCGGCTGGGCGTACCCCTGCAGCCGCCATTGTACGTAGCGCTTCGCCGATAAAACCATCAGTGGTGCGAAGGGGCAAGTCTGAGATCGTCACCATCGGGATATCCACCGGCGGCCCAAACGCCTTGAACCAAATGCTGCCGAGACTCCCTGGCGATCTCGGCGTGCCGGTTTTGATCGTCCAGCACATGCCACCGGTCTTCACCAGATCGCTTGCGGCAAGTCTTGACAAGAAATGCCAACTGCATGTCAAGGAGGCAGAAAACGGGGAAAATATTATGCCAAATGTCGTCTATATTGCCCCCGGCGGCAAACAGATGAAATTGGTTGCCGGCACCGATGGATTGCATAGAAAAATTAAAATTACCGACGATCCGCCCGAAAACTCCTGCAAACCGTCCGTCGATTACCTGTTCCGCTCCGTTGGAGATTACTATGTCGGACGAACAACTGCCGTCATTATGACCGGCATGGGTTCCGACGGCACAAGCGGGCTTGGAGTATTAAAAGACAAAGGGGCATACACCATCGGCCAGGACGAATCGTCCTGCGTCGTTTACGGGATGCCCAAGGCACCAGCAGAGCTCGGTTACCTTGACACTGTTGTTCCACTCGCCAGGATTGCTGACGAAATAATCAAGAGTGTCAAATAAGATGATCAAGATCACACCTGCAGAGCTCAACCTCATCTCACAATATATTCAGGCTATCACCGGGATATATCTTGATCAGAGCAAGGCATATCTGTTTGAAACCCGACTCAGCTCGATCGCCGAAGCGTATGGTTGCAAATCTTATCAGGAGTTGCACAATAAGTCCCGGCAGGAACCATCAAAAAAGATTGAAAAAGAGATCATCGATGCGATAACCACCAATGAAACTCTGTTCTTTCGGGATAAAGGACCGTTTGAACTGCTGCAGCATAAGATCTTACCGGAAGTAATCGATGCGCGCGCCACCCAATCGACCCTGAAACCGAGGATAAAAATCTGGAGTGCTGCCTCATCAACAGGGCAGGAACTCTATTCGATTGCCATAATTATCAAAGAATTGCTCAAAGATTCATCCAATTACCTGTTTACCCTTCTGGGCACCGATATCTCTGATGCAGCGGTTACTCAGGCCAGCTATGGTAAATACAACCGGTTTGAAATCGAACGTGGGCTGGATAATAAATACCTGCAGAAATATTTCACCCTTTTGGGTGATTCATGGAAAATCAAAGATGAAATCAGGGCTATGGCCAACTTCAAAAAAATCAATTTACTGCAGCCGCTGACAGCTCTCGGTAAATTTGATATAATATTTTGCAGAAACGTGGCTATTTACTTCACCCTGGAGGATCGCAAAAAGCTTTTCAACAAACTGGCTGACAGCCTTGCCGATGATGGATATCTCATCATTGGTTCTACAGAATCTCTTACCGGCGTCTGCCCGAGGTTCGTGCCCAAACGCCATCTAAGATCAATTTTTTATCAAAAGAAATAGCAGCTGCACCACGCTGAAAAATGGCATCGCCCCGGCTACCTGCTACGCTCCGGACAACAGGCTCAATGGCTCCGTCGCTGCCGCCATTGCCAGGGAGGAATGGGTCGAGCAACACTCCACAAACCTTTTTTGTTCGCCCTTGCCGAATCCTCAAGCTGCTGCCAGGAACGGCAGATTTTCTTGCGGCAATAATGTGGATACACCCAGGCTAGACCGGCTTTGACCAGTTCACTGTTCAATGTCTGTTCATTGTATTCGACTATGGCTACCAGCCGTTGGTAAGAATCATAATACACCGGCCGAACCAGTATTTTTTTGCCGAAAACGTTTCTTTTGACCAGCTTTTTTGCTTTACCGGCAAAAGGCTGATTATACTCAGGGCTATCCACCCCGTAGAGCCGAATCTCAATAGTTTTTTTCCCGGAAACAATCAGCAACGAATCGCCATCAATAATTTTTTCAACTGAGCCCCAAAAGGGTTCACGGGCAAAAGCGGGAGAAACAGAGATCGCCAGAAGGACAGCTAAGATTATGCCTGTTTTTCTCATCATGCATCCTGAAGTCTAGTGTTATTATTGTAATCTGGTACAATCACTGCGATGTGAGCAAAGACTCACCATAGCGAAATCATCTCTAAAGGAAAAGCGGTATTGATATTTTCTGCTGTTTAGTGATTTAGAAATAATTTTCTGGTGTTTTTTTACAAAAAAATCAACACCACTCTTGTTCAATAGCAGATACCAGCTAGAAAACACTATTGTTTTTTCTGCTTTTCATATGATATGCTTGAACAGGTATCAGGCGATCTCGTCCGACTCTCAACCGATAGACTATTCACTTAGTCAAGCCCTCCAATACCAGGAAAACGGATGCCAGGGTATCGTCTTTCTTAAGAGAATATATCTTGTGACCAACAGAGACATTTGATAAATGTAACTGAAGACATAGAATTACCACCGAAGCCTTACTATGCGCACTTATCTCCGACGATTACATTCCAAGAGTAACAAATCGCCAGAATCGAACTGCCAGTGATGGACAGACACTAGTTAAGTAAAAATACATATGTTATTACCTAAAGAGATGAGCGACAGTGAAGAGGAGACCAGATCTTTTCTGATAAATCTGCCAATTTTTTCAAGCTTCAATGTAGACGAGCTATCACTTTTCGCCAAACATATGAGTTTTGTGCACCTCCAGCGGGGGGAACACCTATTCGTCGAAGGTGATCAGGGAAACTTTATGGGGTTTGTGGTCACCGGTCTCTTAGAGATTCAAAAAAGAACCGATACCGGAGAAAATATCGTTTTGACCCGCTTGACCAAAGGAAGCTCTATTGGTGAAATGGCCCTGATAGATAAATCACCCAGATCAGCCACCGTCATTGCCAAACAAGCGACAACAATGGTAACGCTGACCGACAAGGGGTTTGAAATATTAGCGGAAAAATACCCGTCTCTGGGGGTTAAAGTAATGCAAAAGATTGCTCGGCTGCTTAGCTTGAATATGCGCAGGACTTCCAGTAAACTTGCGGATCTTATGCAGTCCTCTGTCTGAGATGATCTGTTCGAAATACTCAATCATTTGTTGTTAATCTTTATAATCACATGGCATCAACACCCACAATACTTTTTGCAGATAAACAGGTAGATGGACTCTCGGCCGTTGCGAATATGCTCGACCTGCAGTTTACCTGCAGCATCGAACAGGTGTTGACTGAGCAGGATCTTGATGCTTTTTTACAAAATAATTCCGTAGCTATCCTGGTCATCGATATCCATTTTGGCGATAATGATGATGCGTTAACCCATATCGCCTCGCTCAAAAAAAGACACCCTGATACGGTTATTGTGCCGATTATTCCTGCCGGCCGCCCCCAGCTCATCAAACAGGTCCTTGATCTCGATCTATTTTATTTTATTCACAGACCGATCGACCCGGTAGAGACCTCTCTGGCATTAAAAAGGGTCTATGAGACGTTGCCGGACACAAAAAAGGCGACGACACAACCGGACAAACCCAAATATGAGCCTTTTCACGGTATGATAGGGGGAAGCCCATCTCTCAGGCAGCTCTTCGATCTGATTCGCAAAGTAGCAGATGATGACATCTCCACCGTTCTGATCAGAGGGGAATCAGGGACTGGCAAAGAGATGGTTGCCAAAGCCATACACGCCCAGAGTAAGAGGCGCGACAAGAATTTCGTGCCGGTAAACTGTGCAGCCATACCCGACGATCTGCTGGAGAGTGAGCTGTTCGGCTATACCAAGGGCGCCTTTACCGGGGCGACCGCCAACAAGCCGGGCCGAATCCAATATGCAGACCAGGGAACGCTCTTTCTCGATGAAATCGGCGACATGAAATCTGCCCTGCAGGCCAAGTTATTACGGGTGATCCAGGAGAAGGAGTTTGAACCAGTCGGTGCCTTTAAATCAATCCCCGTCAACACCCGTATCCTCGCGGCAACACACTGTGATCTCGAGCAGATGGTCCGTGAAGGTCGATTCAGAGAAGACCTCTATTATCGCCTCAGCGTCGTGCCTCTGCACATTCCTCCGCTCAGGGAGCGCCCGGAGGATATTCCACTTTTGATCGATGCATTTTTCAAAAAACATGCCGAGAATCGAGGGAGAGAGCGGTTCACCATGTCGCCCCGCACCCTGGCAGCGATTAGTCATTACGAATGGCGTGGAAATGTGCGCGAGCTTGAGAACCTCATTCAACATATGACCATCCTGTATAGCGGCAGGATGGTTGAATTACATGACCTTCCCGAGAAATTTCATTCCGTGGATATCCCGCCGGAAATTGAGAAGATCATCGGCCAGGATACCCAACTGGAACAGGGAAGCTCTGAAACAATCCAACCGGCCGCTCTGCAGCAGGTCGCCTGGGACACCGGCACGGTAGATTTTAACATGCTGATCAATGATTTCGAAACCCAGCTCATTGTCCAGGCCTTAAAATTCACCGAAGGGAACAAGAAAGAAGCGGCCCGTCTGCTCAATTTAAAACGGACGACCCTGCTGGAGAAAATAAAGAAAAAAGATATCGACGGGGATTGGGAAAAATAATTCTGCTTGCGGTGTTGCTGATCAGGCAGCCATTTCCAGCAAATTACTATTGATATTCTCTCTGATCTCTTCTTGTGAAGCGGGGGTAAGCAATATATCCCGGACCCCATATTTTACCGCCTTGATCACTTTCGTTCTCGTCCACCCTGGACCGGCAGCGATCAGGGGAACTGAACAGGCGGAGCTGATCTTGATGGCTACGCCAAATGCCTGCTCATTCACATCCTGCATGACCAGATAGATAGCCTTCAGTTTACCAGGAATAAACCCGTGCAGATTGTCCTTAAAAGAGAGAATTTTAACGGCATAGCCCGATTGTCCAAGAACCGCGGCAATTTTTCTTGCTTCCGCATCGTCATCTCCAACCACTAGGATGTCGAGCAGCCCCGAGCTGGCTCCCACAGCCTCTCGACCCTGTTCCGGGCCGCTGCCTGTTGCCCCAACTCCGGCAGCCGTCGTGGATACCCCCACCCCCACTTCATCGTCAGCAGCATCGCTGCCCCCTCTCAGGCCATCAAGCTGCAGGAGTTCAGCGGGAAAAAGCATATGTATCTTGCCCAGACCGTGGGACCCCAGGGCCAGATCCATCCGGCTCAGGTAATAGTCCTGATCGGGGAAAGGTTCCGCGTCGGCAATGTCCACTTTCATGGGTGCAATCTGTTGCAGGCCAGTTTTTATAAAACGAACCTTTTGGGGGTACATTTCTTCAAACCCTGCCGTATAGACGCCGGCTATGATGTTGGCTATTTCACCGAATGCATCCTGGGTATCTTCGTTGAAATCTTCGGCAGCGGCAACGGAATCAAGCTCCGAACTCGGAAGCATAATTAATGTCCCGCCAATCCGGATGGCATCGCGAAGACCAATCGACAGGTAGCTCTTTCCTTCAAGTTCACCAACCATATCCATGCTGGCTATAACCTGCTTTCCGGTCACTTTATCAAAGAAGAATTCCTCCTTGCCGACGATGATGTTTTCCAGATTACTCAACGTGACTTCGGTGCCAAGCAGCGCACTGACCTCATCCACCATGCGATCTCTACAGGCAGCAAGGATTTTATCTATTATTTTTTTCTGTTTTTGACCTTCTACCTGAGATGATCTGGCTGAAGAATTTCCCTCGGTAGTGCTCACTGCAGCGGTTTGTCTTGCTGTTTGTTCGACGGGCGGCGAGCTCTCGTGTGCTACAGACCGGTGCTGTTCTTTTTCCGGGACAACATTCTCTTCTTTTTCACCAGCAAGACGCAGTAACGCCGCCGGAAAAAGCATATGCACCCTGCCCAGTTGCTTTCCGTCAACTGCCATGGATACGCTGCTTACGTAGTAGGTCTTGTCAGGTATCGGTTCAGCTGAGGTGACGTCAACTTTGGCGGGCTCAATATCGCGAAGTTCCTTGCGAATAAATCTGAGTTTTTGAATGTACTGTTCTTCAAATACTGCCGTATAGACACCCGATATAATATTGGCTATCTCACCATAGGCATCACGGGCATCGACACCAAAATCCTGGGAATTGACAACACTTTCAAGCTCAGCAGGCGGCAGCATGATGAGTTTACCGCCAAGATGAATGGCATCCTTGACACTCATGGCGAGGTAACTTCTGCCATCTTCCTCGCCTGCGACCTCCATATCGGCCAGGACCTGTCTCCCGGAGACATGATCTTCGAAAAACTCTTCTTTCTTCAGGATTCGGTTTTCCAGATTGCTCAGAGTAATATCTGCTCCGAGCAGGATCGCAACCTCTTTTTCTATCCTCGTCTGGCATTCGGCCAGCAGACGATTGATTTTTTTCTGATGTTTTACCGCATCAAACTTTGCTTCGGTTGGCGGCTTTTCTGGAGCAACAGTTTCAGGCGGGATTTCTTGCCGGGAATTTTCCTTGGCAACAGATTCATTCAGTGGCTTTGAGGCGACCAATTCAGCCGCGGTTTCCTCATTTTTCAGTTCCTCTTGCAGCTCAAAAGTGGCGGCAGGCAGCAACATGACCAGGTTGCCCATCTGTTGTCCGTCAAGAACCATAGAGGAAACAAACTGGTAATATGTACCGTTTGAGATTGGGGCGTCGGTCTCGATTTCGACTTTTACAGGGATTAGAGTTTCCTGTTCCTTGCGCACAAACCGGCAGGATTTTGGATACAACTCTTCAAAATCCTTAGTGAATGAACCGGCAATAATATTGGCTATCTCACCATAGGAGTCTTCAATTTCATCGCTGTATTCTTCTCGGCCTATCACCTCTTTCAGCTCGGCCGCAGGGAGCATAATGAGTGTGCCACCCAGGAGAATGGCATCTTTTATGCCAATCAGCAAACAGCCTTTTCCGGTAATTTCGCCGGTAATATCCATTTGGGCGCATATTTGTTTGCCCTGCAGACTATCAAAAGCGTCTTCTTTATTGACTAATTTTCTTTCTCCTCCACCAAGGGTGAAATCAGCGCCAAGCAGACCACCGACTTCAGCCTGGATACGTTTTTCAACAGCATCAAGTACCTTATTTATTCGTTTTTGCTGATTCATGAAAACTTAGAGGAATGTGGAGATCGTCTCGTTATACTGCAATCAATGTTCGTCCAATATTCTTATCGGCAGGACAAAGCGCTACATTTACCAGATCAAGCATCATTTATTAGCGACATACATAAGTTCTACCCAAAATGTATCGCCGGCCATTATAAATGGAACTATTATTTTCCTGGCATCGGCGATGCCACTGACATGAAACGATTCCCCAACGATCGACGTTGGAATAGCCAACTCGATATTGGTGTCTATTCTGGCATAAGAGACCTTAAGATTTCCTGCGACCATATTGGCAATTTCACCAATTGCGTCTTTGACATCATCGTTTAACTCATCGACATCCATGCCAAGGAAGGCACCGGTAATATTTTTTGCTACCGAGGCGGGACAATGAATGGCCAGTAAACCTCGGAGTCCACCACCCAACCCGATCATGCTGGTGAGATTCGACGGCATATCGCACCTTGTATCCTCAAGAACCTGTTCACAATCGAGATCGACCATTAACATGGTTGAAAACACGTCCCGTGTGCCAGTGATAATTTCATTCCCTATATTAAACGTATCAGCCATAATATTATTCCTGGAAGAGATCCAATAAAAAAGGCAGGATCCAGATGATGATACTGCCTTTTTTATTTTTTCCCTTTAGTGAGTTAGAAATAATTTTCTTGTGCTTTTTACAAGAAAATTATGTCGTGAAGGAACGTATCCCCCTCGAGGGGGGACTAAAAAAATCCCGCAAAGCTTTTTGGCGGGGTTAGCTCTTGTGATGAAATCTTTTGACGTCGCGTTTAAAAACCTTTTGCTACGACACCAATGGTTATTTTTCCAACTGAAGATCTACGGTAAACTCTCCCGCCGCGCAGGCAAACGGTATAATGACTCTTTCGGCATCTTTGGTCGGCTGAAAATCGTATTGTTTGCCGATGATCGTTGAGGGCAGTGACAACTCAATGTCCCTTCCAGTCTCCGACAAAATAGATTTGACATTGCCACCGAGCATATTTGCCAATTCCCCAACCGCATCCTCAACGTCTGCATTCATTTCGTCAACATCCATGCCGAGAAAACTACCGGTGATAGCCATTGCTACCTTACTGGGCATGTGCACTGCCAAAACCCCCTTGTATTTACCTGCGAGACCAATGACGCCCGAGATAGAATCGGTCAAGGGGATAGAATCGTCCCGAAAGTCACCGTTTACCGTAATCTCCATCATTACCATTGTGGCAAAAATTTCTTTCGCCGACTCGATTATTTTGTCATTTATATCCACACTTCACTCCTTTATATCAATGTGATTTACAGTAGAGGTCCAAGGACCTCATTCACTTTATCAGGAGTAAAGGGCTTTTTAATCGCACCGAGCGCACCAAGAGATTTTGCCTCGCCGATAATGTCGTCACCGGTTTCGGTCGAAATCATCAACACCGGTATGTCTTTCATTGCTGGACGGTTCGCTTTTTCACGCAAAAAGGCAATGCCATCCATATTGGGCATGTTGATATCGCTCAAGACAATATCAACCTGCTCTTTTTCCAAAACTTCGAGAGCTTCCAAGCCATCGGCCGCCTCAAAAATATTATCAAAGTCTATCCCGGCCTGTCGGAGTGATCGTCCGATAATTTTTCGCATGGTGCTTGAATCGTCTACTAACAGTACATTTTTTCCCATCCTTTTCTCCTATATTGGATTTCACAAGTAATTATCTTTCTGTTACACTTTTTCTGATCGAGCAAAATATATCTTGCATAGATCATTCCAAACAAACGTTCCAATGATATTATCAGGAACTCTATGAAAAAATCAAATATCTTACTGAAAAAAGCTGACATCTGGTATTTTTCAATTTTTTAACCTTCTCTTTCCTCCTCAGCAGAGTGTCATTTTTTTGTCATTTAATTGACAGCATCAGATAATCAACTCCACTAAGCCAGTCTATTAAAACAACAGAGTCGAATCAAAATAAAAAACAAGAAATGGAATATTTTTTGCTATTGACTATCTTATGATACGAAATCTTTCTTACATACTCCTTTTTTTCTGCATGCTGCAAGGTAGCGCGCAGGCATCCGAACTCCTCAAGGTCTCGAGAACTGAGAGCAAGGACATTGTCCAGTTTTATTTCACCTTTGATACGGTTCCCGAGTCCAATAGCTTCCAGAGCGATAGACGGATCGATATAGAACTTGCCCAAACCACTCGCGCTTCATCCGTCTCTCTTGGTGAACCCGACAGCGATATTGTCAAAATTTTGCCACGGCCTGAAAAGGATCGTTTTATAGTCTCTTTTTTCTTTCGCTACCGACCACAACACCATAAATTAACCAAAAGCGCCGACGGAAAAATGGTGTTCGAAGTGCTGCTGGGCAATGAATACAGCAAATCCTATCAGGACCTTGCCAACCGACTTAAAGGGCTGACAGTCCTGGAAAGAACCGCTGCCAACACCACCAATCCCAAGCTGATTTCCCCGTACGCCAAAAACTGGATGTCTTTTTTTGCCCAATACGAATCGCCAGTCACGCTCGAAGTGCCGGTCAATTTCAGCAGCCCTCCCTTTCCTCTTATAGCCCTGCTCCCTCCCGGGGGACAAAATAATCTACGGGTACTCCGCCCGGAGATGATCGAACTTGCCAGACAGAATCTCTGGGGCGAGCTGGGCCAGAAATTATTGGCGGCAATTTCCACAACAGAAGATACAGAAACCAAGAAACTGCTTACACTTACCTATGGGGAAGTACTAAGCAGGAACGGCAGCTTTGCCGACGCCTACCGCCAGCTCTACCTCCTGAAAGATCAATACCATGAGGAAATCCTGGGTACCTATGCCGAATATCTTCTGGCCCACCTCCGTTCCGTCTATGAAGACCCCTATATTGCCGACAACGAGTATCGAGCTCTCGAACCTTCGGTCAATAAGAATTTGCCACTGGCACCTTATTTTCTGCTGTCACAGATAGAAACTGCCCTGGCAACTGCAAATTACACCAGACTCAACCATCTTCTCTTAAAAGACGATATTGCCTACCCGCAGCAGATCGCGGAAACAGTTCAAATTCGTCAGGCTGATTACTGGTTCGTCATTCATCAGCCGGTAAAGGCCCAGGCTGCCTACCAGCTCATAGGTGAATCTACCGTGCTGCAGACCCTTCCCTCGTCTCTTGGCAACGTTTGCAGCCTTTATTACAACCAGAACAAATTGCCGGAGGCCGTAACCTGCTACGAGACTCTGTCTCCGCTGGTTGTGGATCCATCCATTAAAGGTCTGGTCGACTATAGAAAAAATATGGCCCGACTCAAAATGACGGAGGGAGATAAAAAGTCCATAATTGACCAGTTTCTAGAGGTGGCAAACACCTATCCGCATATGCCGGCTGGTTTTCGAGCAGCGATGAAAAAAAATGACCTGTTATTTCTTCAGGACAAAACCTGGGGGTTGCAGGCCACGGAAAATTACCGGGAAATTGCCAACGAGGCTAACTCCCGCTCTATTCGGGAGGAAGCGCTGTTCAAACAAGCCCTTACCCATGCTATAATGGGGGATCCGGCCATGTCAATTCAGCTGCTCCAGCAATTTCTCAGAGAATTTTTGACAGGGGATGTCAGAATATCGGCACAGGCTCTCCTTATTGACCTCCTGCCGGCCGAAATAAAACGTTTGGTCGATACGGGTGATTATCTCAAAGCTCTGGTTTTAGTCAAGCAAAACAAGAATTTATTTCAGAATCACTGGATTGACAGCACCTTCCTGTTCGATATTGCTGAAGCCTACAGCCAGATAGGTATTTATGATGAAGCACAAAAGCTCTATCTTTACCTCATCGGTGTAAGCCCCATAGATCAGAAAGAAGATATTTTCCCACCCCTGTTGCAGGCAACCTATAATCACGGCGACTTCCCCCTGGTGGAAGATTACGCCGCGCAATACACCTATACATATCCGAGTGGTCGCCACGCCGAGGAGGTGCTTTTCTATCGAATCAAGGCATTAGTGGCTGATGAACGGCTGAGTGATGCACTTCAGCTTCTCCCGACCCCACTACCGGAAAAGAGGAGTGATTACGAACTTGCCGTACCTCTCTTCTTTCGCACCGATAATTATGAAAAATGTGCGCAGGTCGCGAGTAAACTGACGCAGTTGAAAAAGCCTCTAGCCGACAGGGAACAATTCATGTACGCCGAAAGCCTCTTCAGAACAGGCAAATTTGCTGAAGCGGAATCAGCCTTTATGGGTGTATCCAGCCAGAGCGATTTTTACGGGCAGTGCCTATATAGACTGGCAGAACTAGCCCGACAACAAAAAAATGAAGAAAAAGCGCTAAGTTTCTTTACCAAATTGGTCGAAACAGATAAAAACAGTCTCTGGAAACAATTTGCGGTACGGGAATTGCAATTCGCTAAAGCAGCAACTCGCAACTAGCAGCAAACGTCTTCAAGGAGAAAAATGGATCCTTTCAAACCTTTCGACACCAATATGCAGCTTCTCAGCAAGGTATTGGATCTCCGGGCACAAAAAGCCCAGGTCATTTCTGCCAATATCGCCAACGCCGAAACACCCGGCTATGCTGCCTCGCGATTTGATTTTGAAGAAGACCTGGCCAATGCGTTAAATGGCGGCGGACAAGGCGGCCTGAAGCTCGCTACGTCAAATGAAAAACACCTTTCTTTTGGTCCGAGCAACTTCAACTCTGTCAGCGGCAAGGTGATTACCGAAAAAGACCATACCGGCATTGGTGATGAAAACGGGGTGAGTGTCGATCAGGAAATGCTCGCTCTGTCAGAGAATGAGTTGCTGTATGAAACTTCGGCACTTCTTCTGAAGAAGAAAATGACCCTGCTCAAGCATGTCATCTCCGGTGGACAATAAATGGCTAAATTTAAATTCTTCATCTGCTTCGCTGTTGCAATTTTTCTATCATTACGACGTACATTAGTACGCCGAAATGATAGAAAAACCTTACGCTTCGAATATGAAGTTTTTAATTAGCCATTTGGCGATTGGACTATTTACACAATTATCACTCATTTTTACGAGGAATTTTAGATGGATATTTTAAACACCTTTCGAATCAGCGCTTCCGCCCTTCAAGCCCAGACTACACGCTTGAACACTATCAGTTCCAATCTGGCCAATGTCGAGACCACCTCAACTCCTGATGGCGGACCATACAAGAAGAAATCGGTTGTATTCCAGTCAACTCCGCTCAGTTTTCAAGATCAACTTGAAGGAATCAGAGGTGGAGCACAGGGAGTGAGCGTGACAAAGATTGCCGAAGACACCACTGCACCGCGAAAGGTCTATAATCCTTCCCATCCTGATGCAAAAGAAGATGGCTATGTTGAAATGCCGAATATCAGCGTGCTGGAAGAAATGGTCGACATGATGTCCGCCACCCGCTCGTATCAGGCCAACGTAACAAGTATAAAAATGGCCAAGAGAATGGCTATGAAAGCGCTGGACATCGGGAGATAACCATCATGAACACCATAGACGGTCCGCAAAGCATAACCCTCCTGCCGCCCAAGCTCAACGATACCGGTACGGTGACGAAAAATGCCACAGGCTTTGGCGATATGCTGTCATCCATGCTGACCAAAGTAAATGACAGCCAAGTTGCCGGCGATCAGGCTGTCCAGAAACTTGAGAGCGGCGATGCGAAACATCTGCATGAGGTTATGATTGCTTCAGAAGAGGCAGATATTTCGCTACGAATGCTCGTACAGATGCGCAACAAGGCGCTTTCAGCCTACGAAGAAATTATGCGAATGCAGATCTGATGGCAACGATAAAAAACAATAAATCCTGAGATAATTTTGAAATCAGAAACTTAGATTCATTTCCAATGCACTTATACCCCTAGTGGGTGTCAATACCTTGCAGATTATGTTCCTGCCGTTTTGCAAGTAAATTATCGGCAAGGTACTGAACCCGGCGCTGTCACCGTTTGCCGGGTTTAGGTTTTTACGAGTTCATCAACAAGAGACAGGGTAGAAATGGAAAAGCAAGAGATGGGCATAGCGACTTCACCGCAGTCAAATCCCCCGGATATCATACGGCCTCAGAAGAAAAACGTTTTTGGTCTCTTCCAGCAATGGCCGTTGTCCAAAAAAATATCGACCGGGGCAGTGCTGCTTATTTCAATAGTGCTCTTTGCTTTTTTAATCATTCAGGCACGGACCGCGGATCAGCAACTTCTCTATGCCAATCTGGCCCTGCAGGATGCTTCGTCGGTTACTGCCTGGCTGAAAAACCAGAAAATAGACTATAGCCTTAAAAATGGCGGGAAGGATATCTGGGTTCCTGCCGACCGGCTCTACCAGACTCGTCTCGATCTCGCCGCCAACGGTTTGCCCAGTGGCGGCGATGTCGGCTTTGAAATCTTCGATAAACAGAATTTTGCCCTTACCGATTATGTGCAGAAAGTCAATTACACCAGGGCATTACAGGGAGAGCTGGCACGAACAATCAGCTCGCTGGCACCTGTCGAGTCCACCCGTGTGCACCTCGCGCTGCCTGAAAAAAGACTGTTCAAAAATCAGCAAAAAGACGGTACCGCCTCGGTAATAGTTACTCTTGTCCCCGGTCAGAATCTTGACCAGGAGCAAGTCCAAGGCATCATCAACCTGGTGGCCGGTTCCGTCACCGGCCTGGAACCTGACAATGTCAAAATAATAGATTCCAACGGTGTTGTTCTCAAAGGACAGAAAAAAGCTCCCGAAAACCAAATGCTTTCCGCTGATATGCTGGCTTTTCAGCAGGAAGTTGAGCACCGTATGGAAATACGGGCCCAGGATCTGCTGGACAAAACCATGGGGACAGACAATGCCATGGTGCGGGTCTCGGCAACCCTGGATTTTTCCAAGGTAGAAAAGACTCAAGAATCCTTCGATGGTGACGACCCGGTCATCAGGAGCGAGCAAGTCAGTGCAGAGTCCAGTGGCGCAACGACGACAGGAGGCGTACCCGGCGTACAGTCCAATCTGCAGGGCAACGGTGCTGGATCAGGCCAGAGTCAAACAGCCTCCCCGACCAACAAAAATACCAGGACAACCAATTATGAAATCAGTAAAACCATAAGTAAGGTTATCAACCCGGTTGGTAACATTACCGCCCTGTCGGTATCGGTGCTCGTTGCTGATAAGGTGAAAGTTGATGCAAACGGCAAGGTTGAATCAACCTCGCCACGCACGCCCGCAGAACTCAAGTCAATCGAAAACATGGTTGCTTCAGCCATTGGCCTGATGCCCCAGCGGGGGGATAATATCAACGTATTGTCAATGCCGTTTGTCGATTCGCAAAAGACTTCAATGGAGAGCGAACAAGCCCCGGCTGATCTGCTCTATAAATATATGCCCCTGATTAAATATGCCCTGATCGGCTTGGGCATGCTTCTCGTCTATTTTCTTTTGGTTCGACCAATTATCAAAAATATGAAAAGCGAAGTCCAACAGCACAACAAAACAGTCAAGCAGCTTGAGATGGAACAGCGCCTGCTGCTGGAGAGAGAACCTGTCGAGCCTCCACTGCCGGTCGATGATGCCATTACCGACCTGCGTAGAGAAGTGCAGAAAAATCAAGTGCCGACAGCCTTTATCTTGAAGAACTGGATCCAGGAAGGTTGATACCTCATGGCTATTGAAACACTTACCGGAGTCAATAGAGTTGCCGTTTTGCTGATATGTCTTGGCGAAGAAGCCACCGCGAAGATTTTTGAGGAGCTTTCCGACGACGAGATTCGACAGGTCACCCGGGCTATGGCATCAATCGATCATATCCCCTTGAATATCAAAGAGAAAGTATTCTCCAGCTTTCGGGATTCACAGAATCTCTTCGCCGGTCTTTTTGTCAAGGGCAACAGTTTTGCAAAAAATGCCATCGCTGCGACAACAGGCGAAAAAAGGTCAAAATTTCTCATGGATCAATTCCTGTCCGGAATGGAGACAAAGTCTCTGGAAACAATTGCTCTCATGGCTCCGCTGATGGTTGCCGGGCTTCTGGAACAGGAGCATCCCCAGACAGTCGCCCTTATTCTGTCCACCCAGCATATCGAACACGCAGCTGAAATCCTGACCCATTTACCGGAGTCAATCCGGGCCGATGTCGCGTATCGTATCTCCAAGATCGAGAAAGTTTCTCCGGTGGTGCTGAGTAGAATTGAAGATGCACTTCATCGCGAAATAGGCCTGGTGTCTGGAAAGACACATAAAAAAGTGGGCGGAATAGATGCAGTGGTCGGTATTCTCAACCATATGAAAAATAATCTCGATGCCGATATCCTCGAAGACATGGAAAAGACAGATCCGGAAATGGCTGAAGAGATCCGCAAGAAGATGTTCACCTTCGAAAACCTTATCGCTCTCGATGGCCGATCACTGCAAATGATTCTGCGCGAAGTCAATAATGACTCTTTGACCTTGGCATTAAAGACTGCATCCGAACAGATGAAGGAAAAAATATTTGCCAATATGTCGTCCCGGGCAGCGGATATGATTCGCGACGACCTCGACGCCATGGGACCTGTGCGGCTATCTGAAGTGGAACTCATGCAGCAGGCAATTGTCAAGATAGCCTTGAAACTGGAAGAAGAAGGCAAACTGGTACTTGGTTCAGGAGGTGGCGATGAGCTTGTCTAAATACTATAAAAACTCTCCTTCCTTTCAGCCTGAAGAACTTGTCAAAAGAACGGAAAAGAGTCAAGGGTCACCGGGCTGGCAGTCATTACCGGCGCAAAAAGAACTCCCTTTCCAGACCCAGCAGGTGCCTGTTGCTCCTGCATCGCCGAAAGATACCAAACCGGCGATGCTGGACACATCAGCCAAAGTCGATTTCTCTGATGCTCCCGATACGGCAATCGGTAAGAGTGAACGCATTTCCGCTCTGGGAAATCTGCCCGAGGCTGCACCGGTTATCGACTTAAGCAACTACATGGAAATTACAATCGCCGAAGCAAGAATTGAGGAGG
>JBBRDD010000038.1:0-29545 GCA_038204235.1 Desulfobulbales bacterium | reverse complement strand
TCGCGTATTTCTGCAGTACTAAATATACAAGAGCTCAACTTTGAATTACAAAGTTTGCCCTGTGTCTCCCTCGAAAGGGGTACACGTTGGGCCCGTTTGCATAATTGTTGTTATTCAGTTTTCAAGGATCGTGCTCAGGCTTCCCAGACAACAGAAAACCCCGCGGTACAAGTGCCGCGATGAGCTGGCTAATCTAACATGACCGAAACCGCCAGTCAATGTTTTTCTTTACTCTTTGTTGTTTTTGATTTCCGCTGAAATGCGTTGGTGACCGTTCAGGTCATTGCCGCATTTCGTGTTCCTCAAAGACCGCGGCAAACTACCTGATTGCCTGGGTGCCGTCAAGGGGAAAAATCAATTTATAAAAAATAGTATGGCGATCTTGTATTATGAGCTATCATGTGGTGATAATTGTTATAAATGTTTGATTAATGGGCTAAAACATAGGAATATTCGCCAAAACGATTCTTCGTGAAATCCTTCTATCTCTTGTTAACTCTGTCTTTTTTACAAAACAATGGAAAACAAAAAAACCTTGCTTAAAGCTCTGCCGAAAGTGGATGAGTGTATCGCTCTACTGAAAAAAGAATCATCGGCGGATGTTCCGTCCAGCATTATCAAATCGGTTGTCCAACACGCAATTGACCTGCAACGCGAAAAAATACTCCGTGGAGAACCAGAGTGTGAGGAGCTCACTATGAAAAAATGGATGAGCCTTTTTCAGGAAAACTTATCAGAAAAACTCACCCCTCATTTTAAAAGAGTAGTCAACGGCACGGGAGTTGTCATCCACACCAATCTAGGTCGATCAATTCTCTCGCAAAAAACCACCGACAGTCTCGTACAGGCAGGAGGCTATTATTCGAACCTGGAGTTTAATCTGGAATCTGGCAAAAGAGGGAGTCGTTATAGTCTGGTTGAAGACATTATCTGTGAATTAACCGGTGCGGAAGCAGCCCTGGTAGTCAACAATAATGCGGCAGCAGTCTTAATTGCTCTTGATACGTTGGCGAAAAATAAAGAAGTTGTTGTTTCTCGCGGCCAGCTTGTAGAAATTGGCGGATCGTTTCGTATTCCCGATGTCATGGAAAAAAGCGGCGCTGTATTAAGAGAAGTAGGCGCGACAAATAGAACGCATCTGTATGATTATGAAAATGCGATTAATGAAAATACCGCTTTGCTGTTGCGGGTCCATACCTCTAATTTTCGTATTATCGGCTTTACCTCGGAGGTCTCTGCGGCTGAAATGGTTAAGCTTGCCAGGGAAAATAATCTGACAACTATGGAGGATCTTGGCAGCGGCAGCTTGATAGATCTGTCTCAGTTTGGTTTTCCCAAGGAACCGACTGTGCAGGATATCGTTAAAGCTGGAGTTGATGTTGTCACTTTCAGTGGAGATAAATTGCTTGGCGGTCCGCAGGCGGGGGTCATTGTCGGCAAAAAAAACGTCATAGCAGCTATTAAGCGTAATCCCTTAAATAGAGCACTGCGTATTGATAAGTTTACTCTTTCTTCCCTGGAAAGCGTTCTTCGTGAGTATTTCGATATTTCCCTGGCGCTGGAAAACATTCCAACTCTGGCAATGTTGACCATCTCTCCTGAATTGCTCAAAAAACGAGCTCGGAAAATTCAGACCCGGCTGAAAAAAAGGCTTGCTGATCAATGTAAAATAGAGATTGTGCCAACTGTGTCGCGGGTTGGAGGAGGGGCTCTGCCTGAGACCGGTATCGATAGTTGGGCGGTTGATTTTGAGCCGATAAAGATGAAACTCAGTGTTTTTGAAAAAAAATTAAGAAAGCTCGCCATTCCAATTATTGGTCGGATCGAAAATGACCGATTCCTTCTCGATGTCCGCACGGTGCAAGACCGTGAAATTACCGCTCTGGTTACTCTGTTAACTGATTTTTTTGCCTGTTCTCATACTGATGAAGGAGAAGCTGATGCTTGAATCATTTCCGACTTTGGCTGACACAAGTAAGCTCACGGTTAGCGATTTTTCGAGATTTTCCATTAGTTATGCCGAGATCCTGCAGAAACATCTCCCCACGGCTAAACAGGTGGTTTTTGCTTTTTCTGCCGCGCAGATGGAAAATAATGTGCCTGCTCACATCTCGGCATCTGTGCTGTTATCACTTTTTTCCCAGGTAAAAGAAGGTGTCGTGGCTTTTGGCTCTTGGTTAGACTGTTTGCTGCTTCCTTTTGCTGTAAAAGATAACGAAAGAATTGTGGCGATCATTTCCGGAGCCGACCCGCTTTTTGTTCAAAAGGTAAGTGAAGACTGGCTGCTGGAGATTAAAGAAACCGTTGAGCGCGAGTTTCTGTTGATAAAGCAGGCGCGGATCGATAGTCAGACGGGCCTTTTGAATATAGCTAATCTGTATTCTCTGCTCGACAGATATGGCACGAAAGAAAGTTTGGGGCTTATCCTTGTGGAGCTCATCCCGAAAAGGGCCTCCTATCAGTATGTTGTACGGTATGCCCAAAAATGCACCACTCTGCTCGTTGATTTTATGCCGGCAGGCTCGGTATTGCATTGTCTTGGGCAATCTACTTTCGCTCTTGTCCTCCCGCAGAACTTTGCCGGGAAACGATCGGAAATCGAGCGTGCTCTGGTGAATTATCTGAAAAAAGAAGGGTGCCATCGGGTTCATATTGGTTCGAGCTTTTCAAACGTTCGACTGAAAGGTGACGAGCAAAGCTCTTCCGGCAGGAAATTGCTGGATGAGGCGTGGACAGCCCTTCAACATGCGACCAGGCGCGGCCCTTTCAGTTTTTGTGATTTTGGCCAACTTGCCCATCCGGAAAATCATCCTCTCGCCCCTCCTGACCGGAACATAGTGCGCAGATTGAGCAGACTGTGGTCTTCGTCGAATAATTTTTGTCTGGTTCAGTTTTGCAGCGATAACGACACTTGCTCCGCCAGTAGTGTGGTTACGGCTCTGATTCAACAAAAAAAGATGCTCTCGGACGGTGCGGATGTCTTTGTCTTCCTCGATGGCGTAAACGCTGGTGAAGCGTTGCCATGGGCACAGGAAATAATCAGCCGGGTTGTTGACACCCAGAAAAACATTCATATCTCTGCCGGAGTGAGCAGTTATCCTTATTGTGGTTTCAAAAAATCTGAGCTGGTCGTGAATTGCCGGAAAGCTCTCCTGCATGCTGCATTTTACGGTAAATCAAGTGCGGCAGTTTTTGATGCGGTGAGTTTGAACATCAGTGGGGATATTTATTTTAGCGACGGTGATCTGGCAAAAGCGGTAAAAGAATACCAGAGAGGATTGCGATGTGACGACCGGGATGTCAATCTGCATAATAGTCTGGGAGTCGCGCTGGCTATGATGAATAAGCTTTCCTCTGCCCTGCAGAGTTTTAAGCGGGGACTGGTGCTTGATAGAAAGAATTTCATGGCGCTTTATAATCTTGGGTTGGGGGAGCAGGCCCGAAATCGGAAAACCGAAGCCCTGGCTTATCTGGAAAAAGCTTTGAAGTACTCCAGTCAGGAAGAAGGCGGGACCGAGCTTGTTGATGACCTTACCCTGCAGCTTGGCATACTTTCCTGTGAACTCGGCAAGTATTCAGCTGCGCTTGGTTATCTTGTTCCGTGGCTGTCGGACAATAAACAGTCTCCCAGTGCAGGACGGGTGCATTATTATCTCGGTGAGGCTTATCACGCTTTGAAAGATAATCGAAACGCCATGGCTGCTCTGCAGCGGGCGTTGCGATTTAATGAGATGGACGACAGAGCCATGAGTTTACTCGGACGTGTCTATCTTGACGAGGGAGAAGGGGACCAGATAGCGCTGAGTTTATGCCGTAAAAGTGTTGAACTGGAGCCGTCTAACCTCCGCTATATGTTGTATCTTGGTCAGGTATCGCTGCAATGCGGATTGTATCCTGAAGCGCGAAAAAATTTTTACCGCTGTCTTAAAAACCGGAAGTACAAGACAGAGGCACAACTTCTTCTAGGGAGGAGTTACGCTGATGAAGGACAGTTTCGGCGGGCTAAAACCTGGTTTGCCAAAGTCATCGCAGAGAAAAATATTCGCCGGGAGCTCAAGGTGACGGCAGAGCAGGAATTAAAAAAATTAAAAAGTAATAACCTGATATAAACAGTGAATATATGAATTCTACAAAAAATGGAAGAATTGTCAGAGAACCAAAATATGTTCTCGATAACACCGTCGTTGGCGACTCATGGCGGATGTTCAGAATAATGTCCGAATTTGTCGACGGCTTTGATGCAATGTCGGCAATTCATGTTCCGGCGGTGACTATCTATGGTTCGGCACGAACCTCAGTTGACCACAAATATTATCTTCTTGCTGAAAAAATAGCAGCAGGTCTGGCAGTTGCAGGGTACTGCGTCATAACCGGTGGCGGACCTGGTGTTATGGAAGCGGCCAACAAGGGAGCCTCTGAAGCTGGTGGTGTGTCGGTTGGGTTGAATATTGATCTTCCCCACGAGCAAGCACCCAATCCTTACGCGAATTTCCCATTGAATTTCAAATACTTTTTTGTAAGAAAAGTGCTGTTTATGAAGTATTCCACCGGCTTTGTCTGTATGCCTGGTGGTTTTGGCTCTCTCGATGAACTTTTTGAGGCATTAACCTTGATCCAGACCGAAAGAATTAAGCCTTTTCCTATAGTTCTGGTCGGAAGTGAATTTTGGGCTGGACTTGTTGACTGGATAAAAGATAAACTTCTGGGGAGTGGCAATATAAGTCTTGAAGATATGTCATTGTTCAAAGTACTCGATGATGCTGATGAGGTTGTAAGTTACTTAAAAGAAAACATCAAGGCATGAGTGATGGCGTCTAAAAATACCCAAAGGGCATTTCCTTATGGGTGTATGGCAAACTTTTGCCTGACAATCTCAGAAGGTTAAATTTAGTATTTACGAGTTCATAATAGTTTGGAATACAATATATTGTTTTGTTTATAACTGGATATCGGGGTGAATAAATGGCTCAAATAGATGGCTTTTTTAAATTAATGAATGATGAGGGGGCATCCGATCTGCACATGGTGTCAGGTCAGCAACCATTGCTGCGTATTCGTGGCGATATGGAGCGTGTAAAGTTCAAAAAGTTAGGCAACGACGAGCTTCGAGCCATGCTCTATGAGATTTGCCCCGAAGAAAAAATTAAAATCTTTGAAGAAACCGGGGATGTCGATTTTGGTTATGAAATCGCCGGGCTTGCCCGTTATCGGTGCAATTATTTCCAGCAGAAATATGGTATTGGCTCTGTCTTTCGTGAGATTCCAAGTGAGATAATGACTGTTGAACAGCTTGGTCTGCCCTCGGTTATCTCACGTCTGGCCTACTTGCCTAAAGGGCTGGTTCTGGTGACCGGACCAACCGGTTCGGGTAAATCGACGACTCTTGCGGCAATTGTCGATGAGTGTAACAAGTCCCGAAAAGACCATATTCTGACCATTGAAGATCCAATCGAGTTTGTGCATAAAAGTCAGAAGTGCATCATCAACCATCGGGAAGTTGGGACGCATACCAACAGCTTTACCGCGGCACTTCGGGGAGCTCTGCGTGAAGACCCTGACATCATTATGGTTGGTGAGATGCGTGATCTGGAAACTATTTCCCTGGCCATGGAGGCAGCCATGACCGGCCATTTAGTCTTCGGCACCCTGCATACCATTAACGCCATGAAGACGGTCGACCGTATTATTGAAATATTCCCGGCCAATCAACAGGGACAGGTGCGATCGACGTTGGCCGATGCATTGAAGGCAGTTGTCTCCCAGACACTCTTTAAGCGAATAGATGTAAAAGGAAGGTGCGCTGCTCTCGAGATCCTCATTGCCACCCCTGCGGTGCGAAACCTTATTCGCGATGCCAAGACTTTTCAAATTCTCTCATCTATGCAGACCGGTAAAAAATACGGCATGCAGACCCTTGATGATGCAATTATGATTTTGCTCGAAAAGAAGATGATCAGCCCAGACGACGCTTATTCCAACTCGGTAGAAAAGGCAAGATTTCTGAAATTTTTGAAGAAAGCCCCTTCGGATTTCACTGAGGTGTAAAGTTTTTTTCGTCAAGCAGAACAGGGGCGTAGGAATAAAGAGGATTGTCTCTTTTTTTCCGGTAACCGTAAAGTTGATAACCGCTCTCTTTGGCAATGATGTGTAAAGTACCCTGGTCGGAAGTTGTGAAAAGATCGATCTGTTGATCATTGCATTCTTCGGCCAGGCCTTTATGAGGGAAATATCCTTTCGTGGACCGACCTGCAGATACTATTAAATATTTGGGGGCGACGGCCGTCAGGAATTGGCTCGAATTTGACGTATTTGACCCGTGGTGTGGGGAAAGCAGGACATCGGCCTGGACATCATACTCTTGAGCCACCAGAAAGTGTTCCCGGTCCCTGCCAATGTCGCCGGGAAAAAGAGCGCAAAGCTGATTTGCACATGCTTTGAGGATAAGTCCGCTATTGCCGATATTGCGTGATCCGTTGTTTTCCGCAGCATTTCCCTGATCTGCCAGGTTCGTCAAGCAAATCAGGGATTCTTCTCCCTCCAGCAGACTATCATCCGGCCCGGGGATGACAAGAGCCATCCCCTGTTGTTGAGCCAGATGTATCAGCTGTTTAAAATTTCTGTCGTGACCCTCGGTATCTCTGGCCCACAATATCTTTGGAGAAAAATGTCTGATGATAAACTCCAGGCCATTGTAATGGTCGGAATCGGGATGAGTGATGGCGATGGCATCAATTTCGCGAATCCCCTTTTTCCATAAGAAAGGTGCAATGATCCGTTCTCCAACCGTCGTCGAGGCAAAGGAAGAGCCTCCTCCATCAATAAGTACACGAAAACCTGATGAAAATTCAAGCAGGGTGGCTGAACCCTGGCCAATATCGAGATACGTGATATCAAAAAAAATGTCATCTTTCGCTGGATATCGCTGCGGAGGATAGACAAGCAACCAGAGACATACGGCGAGAGTGAAGCCAGCAGGGAACCATACCCATCTTTTTTTCCAGACGGAATACGTGAAGACAAGCAAGGCGATAAAATAGATCAGGATAAGCCATGAGGGCGGTGTTGGCAGCCAGATGGTGGAAAAAGACCAGGAAGAGAAATACGCTGCAACATTCATTGCTGCGCCCAGACCCAGTGCCCCGGTCTGAAGGAGAAACGAACTGATTTCGGGCCTGATGGATATAAAAAAAATGGAGAGAAACCCAGCGCCGAGACTCCAAAGACAGATGAGCGGCTCGACAATCAGGTTTGTCAGGGGGCCGACCAGGGAAAATCGGTTGAAAAAATAGAGTGTAATTGGGGCAGTGGCCAGATTGGCCACCAGAGAAACAAGCAGACCGGCTATAAGCCAATTGACTGCTTTCCGGCTGATTGAGAGGGCAGGAGGTGATTCAGTTCTATCGTCGAACAGTTTTTTTAAGACCGGCAGTAAAAAAAGAATACCTGTGATTGCGGCAAAGGACAATTGAAAGGAGGCCGTAAACAACTGTAAGGGGTTCATTACGAGAATCAGCATTGCCGCAAATGCCAGCAGAGTGCCGGGTGATTTTTGTCGATTCGAGCAGATAGCAATGATGACCACAGAGCTCATGGTTACCGCCCGAAATACCGGGGTATTCATACCGGCGAGCAGGCCATAACCAAGAAGCACCGGCAGAGTGAGAAAGGCGGCCCATTTTTTCACGGTGAACCTGAGGAGTAGTTTTTCCGACCGACTGAACAGCCAGAAGAAACCTGCATATAAAAGAGTGCCGATCACCGCCATATGCAATCCGGAAATAGCGAGGATATGCATTGTCCCGCTGCCCTTGAAAATTTCCAGCGTCTCGTTGTCGACCTGACTGCGATCTCCCAGCAAAATGGCCCTGTAAATACCGTTATGGTCTGAGGATACTGCACTGTCTATCTGCTTGCCTATTTTGGTCCTGACAATTTCCGGCAAATAATAGAGGGTGTGGAGCAGCGAACTGGGCCTCGCTATTTTATGTAAAAAGAGCGGTGAACGGACAAAGCCGGTAATCCATATATCTTTTTCTGCCAGGTATTGGGCATAATCGAAAGCCCCTGGCGTTCTGAAGCTGTCCGGCCGTCTAAGCTCGGTTCGAATGGCGAGGGTATCTCCCGGAGACAGGTTGTCCGGCCAGGGACCCTGCAACCTCAGGAGGACTTTTCCCTGTGCGGCAACCAGTGCAGCCTGCTCTTGCCGCCGTATGCTTTGCGCGTTAATAGTCACCTGACTGGTTGTCCCGTCATAGCCCGCCATCGTTGCCATGGTGCCGATGAGGACCACATCCGTCTTTTCCTTGATTGTGTAATATATATGTTTTTTACTGACCGGTGGCTGCAACTGTAAAGAGCAGTGATAGCAGCCGACAGCAAAAAAAAGAGGGATCAGCAAACAGACAACCACTTGGGGTTTTTTCAGAAAATGCAGGAGAACAGTAAGAGTCAGTAAGCAAAACAGAGCGGTGTTGCAATATAAAGCGTAAGTGGTCGCCAGATCCATCAAAGGAGCGAGGGTAATCCCGCCAATAAAGGCGACCGTCATGACAGGCAGAAGATTGTCGGAAATATATGAGGCCGGATGTTTCACAAAATCCGGCTGATGAGCTCAATGTGTTTCTCTATGACACCACGCTGTTTTTCAATGCATTGTCGGGCTGCCAGACCTTGCGTAGCTCTCAATTCCTGGGATGCCAGAAGCCTGTTGAGCAGCTCCCCGAGATCACTGCCACCGGATATCTCGGTGGCCCCGCCTGCTCTCTGCAGGGCATCGGCAATTTCGCTGAAGTCCTGCATGTTTGGGCCAAAAATAACCGGAACTCCCATAATAGCCGGCTCAATGGGGTTATGGCCACCTTGCCTGACCAAGCTTCCGCCAACAAAAGCAATATTTGAAAGTGCATAAAAATCAATGAGTTCACCGATTGTGTCGAGGATGAACAGATCGGCTCTGCCGGCACTGTTGCCTGATCGCAAGGCTGCACTCAGGCCTTGAGCTGCGGCCAGCAATTGAATTTCCGCTGCCCGGCCAGGGTCTCTCGGAGCAATAATCAGAAAAATCTCAGCATGGTTTTTTCTGAGCTGAATATACGTATCGATAAGAATTTTCTCTTCACCTGGATGGGTCGAACCACAGATAAAGAGAATGCGATTTTTGGGAAGAACATCCGCAGGTGGTTTAAATTCAGGACGAGGTGGATGTCCAGCTATTGTGGCGAACTTGAGATTTCCCAGGGTTCGAAGCTTTTTCGGCGGAAGTCCCAACTCTTTCATTTTTTCCACGTCACGTTCAGTCTGCATGCACAGAAAAGAAAAACTTTGAAACATGGGAACAAAAAATCCTCGCAGTCTCCGGTAACCATTCATTGATTTTTCTGATGTCCGGCCATTTACCAGAATTGTCGGCACTCTTTTTTCTTTTAAAAAAAGAAGGGTGTTGGGCCAGAAATCAGTCTCGACCAGGATAAAAAGGTCCGGCTGGATATATTTCGTGAAAAGGGCGACGACCGGCAATATATCCAAAGGGCTGTCGATGATATGATCGGCTGATAACTGCAGCAGCTTGTCTGCCAGATGCTTTCCCGTGCGGGTAGTAACCGAGACAATAATTCTACTCTGAGGATACGCCTTGCGAAGGCCGGCGACCAGAGGAACCGCCGAGGTGACCTCACCCACCGAAAGGGCGTGCAGCCATACAGTCTGCCTCGGTGCACCATTGCCAGATGTTTTGGAAATGGCAATTTGGTCAGCCAGTCCGAGCCCAAGGCGGGATGGAATGCGATCGCGATATTTAGGACTGAAAAGAATAAAAAGAATGATGAACGGTAAAAAAACAGCTAGTAACACCAGCTGCACAATATTATAGAGTACAAACATGTTAATGTATCCTTGCTCCGTTGCTTGGTTGTGATCTCTCTTCAAGGCTACCCGAAAGAAACCGTAAAAACAACTGAAAGAACCTCCTGAAGTATATGCCAAAATTGATATGGACACGATGGACCGTACGTTGAGAAACCGAAACTGGATGACGAAATGAATATTATTCTGGCAGAGGTCGGTGAAGTCGCCGATAATCGACTGACACTTACCGATCATCGAGCCGAGCACATAGTAAAAGTTCTCCGGGCTGAAATTGGGGATCGGGTACGGGTGGGCCTGATTAACGGGGCCATGGGCTGCGGAATAATTTCCGCAATGAAGAAAAAACACCCATTTTCGGTGGAAATGGATCTTGCTCTGAACGATCCACCGCGATCCCGGCCGACGCTTGACCTTATTCTGGCCCTGCCACGACCAATTATGTTAAAGCGTATCCTCAGCCAGGTTACCGCTCTTGGCGTGGGCACAATCCATCTGATCAATGCCAATCGGGTCGAAAAAAGCTTCTGGGAGGCGGGAATTCTTCAGCCCGAAGAGTATCGCAGTCACCTGCTGCACGGCCTGGAGCAGGCGGTGGACACCAGTTTACCGGAAATTCGGCTCCACCCGCAATTTAAACCATTTATGGAAGATTTTTTCCCGTCCCTGGCACCCAATTATCACCATCTGCTGCTTGCGCATCCAACGGGCGTGCAGCGCCTTGGCGAGGTTATCGACAGCAGCGATGGCCGGGGAGTTATGGCTGTCGGGCCCGAGGGTGGCTGGGTGGAGTATGAGGTGAAAAAATTTCAGGAACAGGGCTTTTCCTGCTGTACCATCGGTGAAAGAATTCTCAAGGTCGACACAGCCGTCGTCGCCCTGCACGCCCGAATCAGCGCCTTACGGGAGATGCTGCCGGAGAGGGCGTGACTCTCTATGTTCCTGTGTCCCGTCGGAAACCAGCCAAAAACCCCACAACGACGTAGATCGGCCTTTTTACGACGCCATCAATCTTCTATTGCAAAACGAATACCCTGGGCGAGCGGTAAGTCCGAGCCATAATTGATAGTTACGGTCTGCCGGCGCATATAACTTTTCCAGGCATCTGAGCCGCATTCCCGTCCGCCGCCGGTATCTTTTTCCCCGCCGAAAGCTCCCCCTATTTCAGCCCCCGAGGTGCCGATATTGACATTGGCAATGCCACAATCCGACCCTCTTGCAGAAAGAAAGGCTTCAATCTGGTTCTGGTTGGTACTGAAAATCGCGGAGCTCAGACCCTGGTCGACGGCGTTGTGCAAGGTAATTGCGTTTTCCACCGTACCGCTGTATTTGATCAGATAAAGTATAGGGGCGAAGGTTTCCTCCCGGACGATCGGGAAATGGTGTTCGACCTCGGCAAGTGTCGGTTCGACATAACATTGCGAGGCATATTCAGTACCTTTTAGTACATCGCCGCCGAAGAGAATCGTCCCACCCTGCTTGACAATGGCCGTCACCGCTTTTTGATACGCCTTGACGCCATTTTTATCGATAAGGGGCCCCATATGGTTGGCTTCAAGTAGTGGATTACCGACTTTCAGGCTGGCATAGGCCCTGTATAAATGATCTTTCACTTCATCGAAGCAGGATTCATGGATAAACAGGCGCCGCGTTGTTGTGCAGCGCTGGCCGCTGGTCCCGACTGCGCCAAATACCACTGCCGGTACTGCGAGTTTCAGGTCAGCGTATTCAGTGATAATGATGCCGTTATTGCCGCCTAGTTCCAGGATGGTACGGCCCAGTCGCTGGCCGACTTTTTGTGCGGCTGTCCGCCCGGTGCTCACCGATCCGGTAAAAGAGACAAGAGGAATTCTTTTGTCCTCAAGAATTTTTTCCCCGACAACACCGCGATCGCCGATAATCAGTGAGAAAATGCCTTCCGGAAGATTGTTTTGGTCGAGAACCCTGGCGATAATTTTGTGCAGGGCAATTGCTGAAACCGGTGCCTTGGAAGAGGGTTTCCAGATGCTCACATTGCCGCAGATGGCAGCGAGCATGGCATTCCAGCCCCAGACTGCCATGGGAAAATTAAAGGCGGTGATGATGCTCACGATGCCCAGGGGATGATATTGTTCAAACAGGCGATGATTCGGCCTTTCGGATACCGTCGTCATGCCGTAGAGCATCCTCGACTGGCCGACACAATAGTCGCAGACGTCAATGACCTCCTGGACTTCTCCAAGACCTTCCTGGAGTGATTTACCGGTTTCGTAGGAGATGAGAGTGCCGAGCGGGAGCTTGAAATTTCGCAGACGAAGACCAATCTGTCTGACTATTTCACCGCGCGCCGGAGCGGGAATTGATCGCCAGGCAGGAAATGTCTGTTTCGCCTGCTCAACCACCTGTTCATAGTTCTTGGTGGTCGCCTTGGTGATATGGGCAAAAGTTTCGCCATCAACAGGCGATACGGCGGAAAGCTGCTTTTTACTTTTGCCTGTTAGCCATTGCGTTCCGGTCGAAGTACCGGCCATTTGTTTTTCCAGATACAGTTCGTCGAGAAAGTTCATAATTCACCCGTCAGTATGGTATTGAAAAGAAAAACTGTCTTGTCGATTGAGTAACCGTTTACTCGATTTATTACATTTTCGAACTATTGCGTCAAGCTGCCTTGTCGACACCGGCACTGCTCTGTAATGAAACAGCTCAAGAGGTTATGGAGTGACGCCTGTGTGGCTTTCTGTCGAAACAGAAAAGATCATCCCGGGTGAAAGAAGTTGACAATTTCTCTGGCCAGCTCTTCACCTATACCTTTCACTTCCATCAGTTCGGCAAGGGTTGCGGTTTTGATACGTTTCAGGCTGCCCATATGGCGCAATAACTGTTTCTTCTTTTCTGCACCGATGCCGGAAATCTGATCCAGCTCAGAGGCAAGCGTTGCTTTGTTGCGAAGTTTACGGTGAAAAGTAACGCCATAGCGGTGGGATTCATCGCGAATTCGCATGAGATAGAGCAGGATAGGATTGTGCGAAGGCAGGATTATGGGGTTTTTTCTATGTGGTTTATAGAGTTTTTCACCTTCGTCCTGTTTTTCTTTGGCAATACCAATCCAGTCTATCTGCTCGACTATTCCCAGTTCTCCCGCCACGGCGAGAGCCATGCCCAGTTGACCTTTACCACCGTCGACGACAAAGAGATCTGGTAGATTATTTTCTTGCTGGCCCCGCTGCAGTCTGCGTTCGAGTACCTCTTTCATCATCGCGTAGTCGTTTGGTCCCTCGACGGTTCTGATCTTATAGTGACGGAAATTAGATTTATCCGCTTCCCCGCGGGAAAAGCAGACCAGAGAGCCGACCGCCTGTTTACCGCTGATGTTAGAGATATCCAGGCATTCGATGCGGTTGGGCGGACGGTCCAAGTGAAGAACTTTTTCCATCGTCCGGCTGAGATTCTGCCATGATTTCTTTTGTTTTTCCTTCTCTTCAAAGAGCTGCAGGGCATTGGCGTTGGCCAGAGCGACCAGCTGTTGATTGTCGCCGCGTTGCGGTATTTTGAGGTGAACTTTCAAGCTGGCGTGGTCGTTGAGGTATTCTTCGTGCAAATCGAGATCGGCCGGCTCAAAGGGTAAAAGTACTTCGTTGGGGATAAGGCTTTCTGTATCATAAAATTGGCTCAGTGCCTGGGACAGAATAGCCCCGTCTTCGCCGTATGGATCGCTGAAGAAAAAAGTACGACTGCCATTTATCAGACCGTTTCTGATAAATAGAATGGCAATGGTCACCGCTGCATCTTTTCGGGCGAAACCGAAGACGTCCTGGTCTTTGCTGTGACTTGCGGCAATTACCTGTTTTTCCAGGGTTCGGGACAAGGCTGCAAGCTGATCTCTTATGGTCGCGGCTTTTTCGAAGTCGAGGCTCTCGGCCGCTGTCGTCATTTGTTCTTTAAGGGTTCGGACCAGGTCCTGATTCCGTCCTTCCAGCAGCATAACGATCTTGCTGACGTGTTCCAGATAAAGCCTTCGATCGGTATTGCCGGCGCACGGGGCCAGGCATTTGCCGATCTGTCGGTTGAGGCAGGGTCGATCTCTTTTTTTGAGTGTACTTCCCTTGCAGTTACGTAAAGGAAAAAGCGAACCGATGAGTCGCAGGGTCGACCACATGGCTGTGGAAGAGGAATATGGTCCGAAATAGCGAGCCTTGTCGCGACTTTTTCTTCTGGCCATGAAAACCCGCGGCCACTCTTCCTGAATCGTAACTTTGATGTAGGGATAATTTTTATCATCGCGGAGGATGATATTATATTTTGGTTTGTATTTTTTTATCAGCGAGGCTTCAAGAATAAGGGCCTCTTTTTCAGTATTGGTGATGATGGTGTCGACTTTTCGGACCTTATCCAGCATCACTGCGGTTTTATTATATTCGGCTCCTGAAAAATGAGCATAGGAAGACAGTCGTTTAAATAAATCCTTGGCCTTGCCCACATAGACGACGGCGGATTTGGCGTCGAGCATCATGTATACGCCGGGGGCATGGGGAGCCGATGCAAGGGCTGCTTCTGGAAACATAGGAGAGATTTATTGGTACTTCATGTTAAGGAAGATGTGTATGGTCAACAACATATATCATCTTGCTTCTATCGTCACCTGTGGATTTCATAAAAATAATTCTATATTTACTTTTTGACTTTTCTTCGGTACTATCGTTTCCGCAGTTTATAAATATCTGCCAGGTGCCGCCGGATTTTTTTAATCCCGGAGGTGAAAAGGGAATACGGTGCAAATCCGTAACGTTGGGCCAGCGCTGTAAGCGGGGACAACGACTGCTTGTAACCACTGCTCAGTTTACCGAGCGGGAAGGTGCAGTCGGAGGGTGATCCGCAAGTCAGAAGACCTGCCTGGGAGAATAAGACTTTCTTGTCCGTAACAAGTCCGTGTAGCAGGGTATCGATATACCCCGCTACACGGACTTTTTTTTTGCCCGCACGACAGGGATTAAAAAATGGAGAAATATACACAATGAAAACTCAGCTTGAATTGGCAAGGGAAGGGGTCACTACCAGCCAGATGGAGCAGGTAGCACAGCAGGAATCGATAGCCGCAGAGGTTATCAGAAAAGGGGTGGCAGCCGGACATATTGTCATACCCTGTAACCCGAACAGACCACATCAGAAAATTTGCGGTATCGGCAAAGGTCTGCGAACCAAGGTCAATGCCTCCATCGGTACCTCATCGGATATCTCGGATTTCGGCTTGGAAATACGTAAGGCCAAAATTGCTGAACAGGAACATGCCGATACCCTGATGGAGCTGTCAACCGGCGGCGATCTGGATGCCATTCGTCGGGCAGTGCTTGACAGCTGTTCGCTGCCTGTTGGCAATGTACCGCTTTATCAGGCTTTTGCCGAGACGAGCAGGAAATATCACAATCCCAACAAACTTGATCCGGAATATCTTTTCGAACTTATCGAACGGCAACTGGCCGACGGCCTGTCGTTTATGGCCATCCACTGCGGCATCAACCGGTTCTCCATAGAGAGACTGCGTAAACAGGGTTTTCGCTATGGCGGTCTGGTATCAAAAGGCGGCACCTTTATGGTCTCCTGGATGGAATATCAGAACAAAGAAAATCCCTTGTACGAGCAGTTCGACCGGGTTTGTGCCCTGATGAAAAAATACGATGCGGTTTTGTCTCTTGGCAACGGCATTCGCGCCGGTGCCATTCATGACAGCCATGACCGGGCACAGATGGCGGAGATGATCATTAACTGTGAGCTGGCAGAAATCGGCCGGGAAATGGGTTGCCAGATGATGGTGGAAGGACCTGGCCATGTGCCTCTTGATGAAATCGCCGGCAATATCATGCTGGAAAAAGCAATGAGCGGAAATGCTCCCTACTATGTTCTCGGGCCGCTGCCGGCTGATTCCGGAGCGGGATACGATCATATTACCGCTGCTATAGGTGCAGCCCATTCGGCCTGGCATGGAGCTGATCTTATCTGTTATATCACTCCGGCTGAGCACCTGGCGCTCCCCAATGAAGATGATGTGCGGGAAGGGGTCAGGGCAACGAGGCTTGCGGCGCGGATCGGCGATATCGCCAAATATCCGGAACGACGGGAGCTGGAAAAGCGGGTGGCCCTGGCCAGACGCGACAGTGATTTTGAAGAATATTTCAACCTGTCAATGTTTCCTGAGAAGATGCGCGAGGTGCGCAACAGCAGAAAACCTGATAACGAAGCCACCTGTACTATGTGCGGTGATTTCTGTGCTATGGAGCGGGGATTCTCTCTTTTTAAAGACGATATCGCCGGTGATAAATGTCGTCATCCTGAAAAAAAGCAGCTTGTAAAAGCTGAAGAATAAGCCCTCGTCTAGCCCAGCGCTGCGGTGAACAACCTCCGGGTGTATTCCTGCTCAGGAGAATTAAAAATCTCCTGGGCAGGACCCGACTCGACTATCTGGCCATGCTGCATGACCGCAACATAATCAGCAAGGGCCCGAACCACCCGCAGATCATGGGATATGAACATATAGGTCATCTGATACTTTTTTTGTAAATCCAGGAGCAGTTCGATTATCTGGCCTTGAATAGTCACATCCAGAGCGGAAGTTGGCTCATCGAGAATAAGAAATTTCGGTTTTAAGACAATGGCTCTGGCAATGGAGATCCGCTGACGCTGGCCTCCGGAAAATTCATGGGGAAAGCGAAAGGCCATCCCCTCTTCCAGTCCCACCTCAAGAAGGGTATCCAGTACCCGTTCATAGCGCTCTTCTCTGCTGGCGTTCGGGGTATGGATTTTCAACCCTTCTTCAATAATTTCATGGACCGTAAAGCGTGGCGACAGTGATGAAAACGGGTCCTGAAAGATTATCTGCATATCGCTGCGCAGCGGTCGAAGTCGGCTATTGGTCCAATGTTGAATGTTCTCTCCGTCAAAGAGGATATTGCCGCTGCTGCGCACCAGTTTTAAGATAGCCATGCCGAGGGTAGTTTTTCCTGATCCGGATTCGCCGACAATGCCGCAGGTCGTTCCCTGGTACATGCTGAGCGTTACATTATCAACACCTTTTATAATCTTTTTCTTACGTTTGAAAGGATGTACCCAGCCGCTGTAGGTTTCGAACCGGCAGTTGAGATTTTCCGTTCTGAGGAGCAATGGACCCGGCTGCCTTGATTCCTTAATAGCTCGAGGGAGAGCCGACATGAGCACTTTTGTATATGCATGAGCAGGATTGGTGAATATCTTTTCGGTTGTGCCGCTCTCGACGATCCGGCCATCATGCATGATATAGATCCTGGATGCCTGTTTCCGGACCATTTCCAGGTCGTGGGTAATGAGCAGCAGACCCATACCGTATTCAGACTGGATATCTTTTATCAGATCGAGTATCTGGGCCTGGATAGTAACATCAAGGGCTGTGGTCGGTTCATCGGCGATCAATAACTCCGGCCTGCAGGCAAGGGCCATGGCGATCATCACCCGCTGGCGCTGCCCGCCGGAAAGCTGATGAGAAAAGGAGCCCAGTCGTCCGGCCGGGTCGTCGATGCCAGTCCGACTCAGGAGTCGGATGGCTTCTTGCTCTGCCTCTTTTTTTCCCATTCTCCGGTGAAGTCTGAGGGGTTCCATCAGCTGGTTGCCGATGGTGTATACGGGGTTGAGCGAGGTCATCGGCTCCTGAAAGATCATGGCAATTTTGTTGCCGCGGACAGAACGGATCTCTTCGGAAGAGAGGTTAAAAACATTTTGCCCTTGAAAACGAATTTCCCCCTGCCGGGTGATATTGCAGCTGTCTTCCATGAGGCGCAGAATGGACATGGCAGTTATTGATTTGCCGGATCCTGACTCCCCGACCAGGGCCACGGTTTCGCCTTTTTCAAGATCCAGAGAGACATCAAAGAGAACCTGGTCGTGCACAGGCTGGTTCTGTTCATCATAACTGTTGAACCAGAGGTTGAGATGGTCTATTTCAAGGAACATAGTAGTTTAATATCGATAAAGGGGAATCAAATCGGAATAGATATCTGTCATATACTAACTCGCTAATCCCGCCCAAAAGCTTTGCGGGATAAGTTCCTTCACGAAAATCTTTCTCAAAAAGAAGAGAAAGATTTTCTAAGTCACTAGCCCCGGTAAATGGAAAGAAAGCCGGGATAAGTTTCTTCACGAAATAACTTTCTGGTAAAAAGCACAAGAAAAAGATTTGCTGGGTACTAGCGCACTAATCCCGCCCAAAAGCTTTGCGGGATAAGTTCCTTCACGAAAATCTTTCTCAAAAAGAAGAGAAAGATTTTCTAAGTCACTAATATCGCACCTCAAAAGTAGTGTATTCTTCATCAGTGGTGACTTCGCTGGTGCTGAGGGCAACGACTCTTGACATCGGCGGTCCCTGCCTGAGCCATTCGAGCATAGTCGTCACATTGTTTTCTGTTCCTCGTAACAGGGCCTCAACAGAGCCGTCGCGCCGGTTGCGAACCCAGCCGGTCAGGTTAAGCTGCCGTGCCTGTCTATGGGTATAATCCCTGAAACAGACGCCTTGAACCCGTCCTTCCACTATGACACGAAGCGTTTTCATATTCTTGCTCCTGATCGTATCGTAGGTATTATGCCCCTTTGTTTCCAGGCTATATTCGAAAATTGTTTTCTTGAGATTTTAGCCCATGCCTTCACCATAAATAACGAAAAAAGTTTTGCGTACAGAATGATGGGTCGAGGCAGGGTTGGTGAAGAATCTTACCCGGTCAATAGATAGCAAAGAAAAGGATTATTAGCAACATTTGGGAAATCCTTGGCCTTTAGAACAGGATAAAGTAAACTGCTCTCGATTTTCTGGAGACATCTTTCTACCTACCAATGATGATATAAGGAGTTATGAACATGGTTGATTTTATCTATCAGGAGCTATTTGCACTCGGCAAGGATTCGACGAAATATCGAAAGATTGAAGGTTCCGAGGCCTTCGTGAGTACCGATCGGTTGAACGAACGGGAAATTCTGAAAATTGCTCCCGAAGGACTGACGGTTCTTGCCAAAGAAGCCATGAAAAATGTCTCCTTCCTGCTGCGATCCTCCCACAATGAACAAGTAGCCAAGATCCTTGACGACCCTGAGTCTTCCGCCAATGAAAAAGGGGTCGCGCTGGCATTTTTAAAAAATGCCGAAGTTGCCTGTCAGTTTGAGTTGCCCTTATGTCAGGATACGGGAACGGCGATTATCATGGGCAAAAAAGGTGAGAATGTCTGGACCGGAACCAATGACTCCGAAGCCCTTTCCAGGGGCGTCTTTCAAACCTATACGGGAGAAAACCTGCGCTATTCCCAGACCGTGGCCCTCGATATGTACCAGGAGAAAAATACCGGTACCAATCTGCCAGCCCAGATTGACCTGTATGCCGTATCCGGCTCCGAATATAAATTTTTATTTATTGCCAAAGGCGGGGGGAGTGCCAATAAAACCTATCTCTTCCAGGAAACAAAAGCCCTGCTCAATCCCAAGACCCTTGAAGCTTTTTTAATCGCCAAGATGAAAACCCTCGGTACTGCTGCCTGCCCGCCCTATCATTTGGCCTTTGCCATTGGTGGTACCAGTGCTGAAGCCAATCTGAAAACCGTTAAACTGGCTTCGGCAAAATATTACGACGAATTGCCGACAACCGGCAATGACCATGGGCGAGCCTTTCGCGATATCGAACTTGAAGAAAAAATGCAGAAGGCGGCCGAAAAGCTTGGTATTGGCGCACAGTTTGGTGGTAAATATTTTACTCATGATATTCGCATTGTGCGTTTGCCCCGCCACGGGGCATCCTGTCCTGTCGGCATGGGGGTATCCTGCTCGGCTGATCGAAACATGAAGGCCAAGATCAATAAAGACGGCCTCTGGCTCGAGGAACTGGATACCAACCCCGGCCGTTTGATCCCGGAAAAATACCGTGCCAAGCACGACCATGGCGTGCGGCTCGATCTTAATCGGCCGATGCCGGAGGTCCTGGCAGAACTGACTCAACATCCGGTTGGTACTTCGCTGCTGCTTACCGGGACAATAGTCGTTGGCCGCGATATTGCCCATGCCAAATTCAAGGAAATCCTCGATAGTGGCGCTCCGCTCCCCGAGTATCTGAAGCAGCATCCGATCTATTATGCGGGGCCGGCTAAAACGCCTGCCGGCAAGCCATCCGGTTCCTTTGGTCCAACGACTGCCGGTCGCATGGATAGTTATGTCGATCTGCTCCAGTCGCACGGCGGGTCGATGATAATGATTGCCAAAGGCAATCGATCGCAGCAGGTCACTGATGCCTGCAAGAAACATGGTGGCTTTTATCTGGGATCGATTGGCGGTCCTGCCGCCATTTTAGCGGAAGAAAACATTAAAAAGGTTGAATGTATCGACTATCCTGAACTTGGCATGGAAGCAGTGTGGCAGATTGAAGTCGTTGACTTCCCGGCTTTCATTCTGGTTGACGATAAGGGCAACGATTTTTTCAGCGGCTTGATGTAAAGACCAGATAAAGTCCATAGAAAAAAATCACAGGCAGTACCTGTCTAAGACAGGGCTGCCTGCTTTTTTTCGTAGTTTGTGGTGAAGGGAGAATTGAGATGCAGCAAAGATGCGAGTGGTGCAGCGACGACCCGCTGTACATGGCTTATCACGATGAAGATTGGGCCGTTCCCGTCCATGACGATCAAAAGCTCTTTGAAATGCTGATCTTAGAGGGGGCACAGGCTGGTTTGAGCTGGTTGACCATCCTGAAAAAGAGAGAGAACTATCGAAAAGCATTCGCGAATTTCGATGTTGAAACGGTTGCCCGCTATTCCGAAGATGATCTGGCACGGCTACTAACTGATCCGGGTATTGTGCGTAATCGTCTGAAAATCGAATCGGCCATTAAAAACGCCCGAGGGGTTCTGGCCATCCATGAGAAATTTGGTTCTCTTGATGCCTTTCTCTGGCGTTATGTTGATGGCGTTCCACAACAAAATGCCAGGAAATCAATCGGTGAACTACCCGCACGCACGCAGACGTCCGACATGATGAGCAAAGATTTGAAACGACGCGGCTTTAATTTTGTGGGGCCGACAATTTGTTATGCGCTGATGCAATCTGTCGGCATGGTAAATGATCATATGGTCCATTGTTTTCGATATGAGCAGGTGGGGCAGCTCGTTTAACAAAGAGCTTTGCCATATACATTATGTCTTTCTTCCACTTAAATAATCCAAGAACAAGATATTATTCGTTATCACTACTGGTTGTAACTCTGATAGTGATCGTTCTTTTCTTTGGTCTAAGACCAAAGAAATGGTCCAGCGCCAATAATGTTCATTGGTTGGCCAATGAAAAAGCTCTCAGTTTCCGTGATCCCGGTATAGCCTACGTCGACGAATTGCCCATCTTTGCCGAAAAACAGCAAACACAGGAATGGACCCTGCATGTAATTGTGGCTCCTGAAAATCTGGGCAGACTTGGCTTCAGGCCAATATTGACGATTCACAATGGAGATGATCGCCACCAATTGACTCTTTGGCAGTGGGGGCATTCTATCATTGTAATGAATGGTGATGACTACGCATATTCTAGAAAGTGGCCGAGAATTTCGGCAATGGATGTACTAAGAGCGGGAGAGGTGAGCTATATCACAGTCACCTCAAATCATTTTGGAACCCGTTTGTTCATTAACGGTACATTGGTAAAAGAAATAAAAAGCTGGCAGATAACTTTTCCGCATGGCGGCAAAAAACAGCAACTTGTTCTTGGTAATTCGGTATATGGCCAACACAACTGGGAAGGAGATATCTTCGGTCTTGCTTTATATGGCAAGACCCTGACCCGAAAACAGGTGCAACATGATTATGATAAATGGTTGCACAAGAGGATTTTGCATCCCGATTCAATGGATGACCTTTTGTTTCTGTATACATTTAATGAAACTTCAGGCAGTTCCGTGGCAGATCAGACGGGGCATAGCAACAATTTGCAAATCCCTGCCCGGCAGGTGGTTTTAAAAAAAACTTTTCTTTCCCCACCATGGCATAACTTCACTTTGAGCCGATCTTTTTTAATCGATGCCGTCCTTAATTTTAGTGGATTTATTCCTCTTGGGGCGGTGATTTGCTTCTGGTTACGACAATTGCCCTCATTATCCGGAAAATATGCGGCTCTGGTCTGTGTGGCATTTTGTTTTTTCCTTAGCCTGAGCATCGAAATTGCGCAGGCATGGCTCCCGAACAGATTTTCGAGCTTGTCGGACCTTGTGCTGAATACACTGGGAGCGTGGTCAGGGGTACTGCTTTTAGATATTGTACTGTGGGTCAGAGGGGGTAAAGCACAAGAAAAACCACTTTGAAATTCACTGTTTTCTTATACTTTTCTCTTTCTCGATCTGATACCCGCAAGGCCTGCAATGCCAGTGGCAAGGAGAATCATGGTAGCTGGTTCTGGAATAGGAAATACAGTGGAGATGAGCCCGGCACCCCACCCCTCCTCCACCTTGTTTGGGCCCCAGGTGAGGGTATTTAAATTGCCCTCATTGCCATCCATTGAAATTCCGATAAACCATTTTGATCCGTTAGGAAGATTGGCAAAGAGAGTATTGCTGAGATCGTTTGCATATATGGTAGTGATTGATCCTATCTCGGCTGGATCAATCAAATAAAAATATATATTTGAGCCCGGTGCAGACAAATCTAATTGTACTGCGACACTGTCAACAGTATTAAAATTCTTCCCGCCTGCTCGTTCACCAAGGTCATAGTTTTTAGCGTATGTGGCAATCTCGTTTATCTGCAAGTCAGGGGCATGGCCTGCAGGATCATCTTGTACCGTTGCCCCTGTGGTCATTTTTTCGAGTTGATCCACTACTGTCGTTTGCGAAGAGTACCCACCTAGAGTTTTGGCATAAGGGCTTACCAGGACTTTGCCAGTTCCGTCATGAGCATCGCCGTCCTTTGCATAGTCATAGGTTACCATGGAGAGTCCAGAAGCGTTCCCTACAGAAAACCCTAACCCTGCAAGAGCAAACATAACGATTTTTAATGTTGTGTTCATGAGAAATTCCCTCCACAAAGAAATTTCACTTATAGCTGCAAGGATTGAGTAGTTATAAGTTATAAAGCAAAAACTATTCCGTTATGCTGGGTAATACTTGACGGCAGGAAAAAACCAGCAAATCCCACCAGAAAAAATTATAATTTCGATCTGTAAAATAAATATACAGGTAAGGTTGTTCGGATTACAGGAGGACGTATTCCGTTTTCACGGACTATTGCTTATGCCCTACGGTGAGAAAGAAGTGCGTATAGAAGTAAAATAAGAGAGGGCATAACGATACCAGACAACAACCAGCGAGCTCGAAATATTTTTGGTATTCCGAGCTCACTGGCGAAGAAAATCAGCACGTGATTCAGGTTATCCGCCGCCAATAACCGGAAAGATAGCCAGAACATCAGTGTCGGCAGGGTGGACACTAAAGTCCGTATGTCGAGAATTTATCATCAACACACCCACTTCTTCCCGATCGATGTGAAGCGAATCGACAATGTCGCCCACGGTTGTGCCTTCGCCTATCTCCCATTCTTCAACCTTGAAACGGTTGTCACGGAAGAAGGCGAAGAGTTTGACTGTTATCCTCATTGCCAGACTTCTTTAGAAAGCCCAGAAGGTATCAATCTCCGCTCCGGTAAAGTCGAAGACAACATTATGCGGTGGTAATTCTTCATTGTAAAAGAATTCCGGTAATCTATCATCGACCGAGGTGAAACCCGCAGCTATGTTGAAAGCCCTTTCGGTTTTCAGGATATATTTACCGAGATTGACGACATCGTCTCCAGTCAATGCAATACCGAAACGAGCATTGATAAGATCAATCAATGCCGGCAGGCATTTCTCGTTATCAAGGGCGGCAAAGGCAATAAACAGGCACATGCCGGTGGAGTCGATTGCGGCGGTGGCGATCTGTAGGTTACGCGACAATTCGACCTGTCCGTCTTTGCTCAGTGGATCAACTTGACCACCGACATTGAGAATGTTGGTGGCTATGGTATAGCCCATGGTGTGGTCCGCCCCTTGTGTCGAGGTGGCATAGGTAATGCCCATACCTTTTATAGCTCGCGGATCATAGGCCGGAATTGCCTGATTTTTTACAACCGGGACGCGGGTAACTCCGTAGGCACGGCCGACTGAACCGGCGCCATTGCCGATGATTCGACCAAGCCCGGTTCCTTTGGTTACTTCTTCCGTTAATATTCTGCAGATGCCGGCACCATCACCGAAAGGAAGAACGCCTGCTTCCATGGCAACACCCATGGCCACTGATGTTTCAATACTATCGATACCGATGTCGTCCATAATTCGGTCTGCTTTGGCGATAAGATCCAGATCTTCAACACAGCAGTCGGCTCCCATTGCCCAGATCGACTCATATTCAAAACCGGAAGTCAATTTATTGCCGTTCGCGTCATTGTAAATCTGGGAGCACTGAATGACACAACCAGGGTGGCAGTTATGTTTTACCTTGCCGCCACGCTGCTCAATGAGATCGTGCATGGTTTCACCGGAGATGGAATCATGCGCGGCAAATTGGCCCTGAGTGAAATTCTTGGTCGGAAGTCCACCCGATTCATTGATTATATTCACCAGAACGTTGGTGCCATACTGCGCAAGTCCCTGGCTGATCGGATGATCTACCAGAGCTTTAGCAAAGGTTCTGTTCGCTTCTTTAAATTTATCCGGTTCGGCTATTGCTATCTTGCCGTCTTTGGGGTCAATCGTGATAAACTTGATTTTTTTCGATCCCATCACTGCGCCGAGTCCGCCACGGCCATTGGAGCGTATGCCTCCATCCGGGTCCTTGATGGAAATATTAGCGCCTGTCAGTTTCATCTCTCCTGCCTGGCCGATGGTGACGATACCGGGTTTGCCTTCGAGTCGTTTCGACAGCGTTTCCACAACCGCAAAATTGCCCTTGCCGATCAGTTCCGTCTCTTCGTTTATGGTGACGCCTTCCGGGGTCAGGGCCAGGCTGTACCATTTATCATCTTTGGGCAGTCCCTCGATTATAAGCGCCTTGCATCCGGCTCGGGCGAGGAGTGCTGCCGCCGTACCGCCGGCATTGGACTCTTTGATGGTCCCGGTAAGCGGGCTTTTAGCACCGATCGAAAGCCGGCCAGAGTTGGCAGCGGGGGTACCTGAGAGCAGACCCGGTGCAATAACAAGCTTGTTTTTAGCGCCCAGCGGATGGCAGGTGGGTTCTACCTCAGCTGCGACAATTGTCGAGGTAAGACCACGACCGCCATGGCCAGCCCAGTCTGCAGGCACAGCTTCTATGGAAGTTGTGAGGTCCGTCATGTTGACACGAAAAATTTTATCAGTCATTGTAAGCTCCTTGTTTAGTTTATTTTATTAATGGCGTCGTAAAAACATTTCATCTGCGTCGTTGTTACAATTTTCATATCATTACGACGTACTCTGGTACGCCGTAATGATATGAAAACCTCACGCCTCACTTATGAATTATTTTTACTTAGCCATTTCTGATTTCAGGTTTTCATGAAAATAACTTTTATTGCTCATACATGATTTTACCGCAATCGCGCAGGTTATACCCACCAAGCGCGAGGATCGCCGCATGGAACGAGGTGTTTGACCGGATCAATTCAATGACGGTGGCAACCTTATGGTCAAGAAGATGCGGTGCGGGTACGATGAGGTCATAACGCTCTTCGGCGATGGGCACGAAATCGAGTTCAAGGGCATTAGCTGCGGCCCGTATACCGAGTCCGGCATCAACGCTGCCATTGGCAACCGACGCAGCGACGCTCATATGGGTATATTCTTCATGGTCGTAGCCGATGATCTCCGAGGTATCTATCCCATCATCACGTAATATCTTGTCGGTCAAAAGCCTGGTTCCGGCCCCGTTCTGCCTGTTGATGAAGGTATGTTTTCCTGCAGCAATATCTCTAAATCCCTGGATTTTTTTCGGGTTCCCTCTGGCGACAATCAAACCCTGTTCGCGGTAGCAGAGATTGATTAATTGCAGGGGAATGTTCTTTAAAAACCGCTGGATAAAGCTGACGTTGTACTCTGCGGTGTCTTCGTCGAGCAGGTGGGTTCCGGCAATATGGGCCTCGCCTCGTTTAATCGCCATGATGCCGCCCATCGACCCGACATGGGCTGAGGAGATGCGGACGATGGGGCGTTGTTTATGCAGTTGATTTGCCAGCAGATCAAGAATATTGTCATGGCTGCCAATACAGACGAGGGTGTTGTCCACCTCGGTCTGCGGCCGCAGCAATTCTATCTGCACCTTTTCACCGGCGCCTATTCCTTCGCATCCGGAAGGTACATTGAGCAGGCCGTCGGCACGCACAAGTGACATTACTGCTCCGGCGCCTTTCCCTGAAGGAGTGGCCATCAGGTTGTCTCCGACCCGGCCCAGCGTAATCCTGACGAATTGATCAACGCCCATTGCCGAGTGCAGGGGCCTGGACAGTGTGGCCTCTACAGAGTCGGATTGAGGTACTCCCTGACCCAGAAAAATGGAGATCATTTCCCGGACGAAGATCCGCATGGTCAGCAGAGCCGAAACAGGATAGCCCGGCAGGCCAATAACCGGAGTATCGCCGATCATGGCCAGGATAACCGGTTTTCCCGGTTTGATGGCAACCCCATGGACTATGATCTCGCCGATTTCGGCAAGTACTGCGGCACTGAAATCACGGGTGCCGGCGGATGCCCCGGCATTGAGAATAACAAAATCATTTTCAGCTGCCGCGGTCAGGAGTGCCTTTTTCAAGAGGTCGGGGTTGTCCACAACCGGCAATCCACGACTGGCATCAGCCCCCCATTCATTGAGATATCCAGCCAGTATGCGCGAATTGAACTCGATGATCTGTCCAGCCTTCGGCTTCTGGTTGGGCTGGATCAGCTCACTACCGGTGGGGATAACATGGGCCCTGGGCGGGCGCTGGACTTTAATTTCAGTGACGCCGGTAGCAAGCATGGCACCCTGGTCGATGGCTCTGATCCGGTGGCCTTCAGGGAGGATGAGTTCGGTTGCGACAATGTCTTCACCAATCGTTCGTACATGCTGCCAGGGAGTAGCGGGCATATGCAGTTCTACTTCGGTATCGCTGAGATAATGGACATCTTCGATCATCACCACTGCATTAAAACCGTCGGGGATAGCATTGCCGGTATTGACGGGGAGGAAACGGCTGTTGTCAAGACGAACAGGTTTTGCCTCGCTGGCGCCAGTCAAATCACCGAAATGTATGGCTATACCGTCCATGGCTGCTGCATTGTACGATGGTGAGGACCTCAGGGCGAAAACAGCTTCGGCAGTAATCCTCCCGAGACTGTCATCGACCTCGATTGTTTCCAGAGGATCTCTGTCATAAAAGCCATGTTGCTGAAGCGTTGCCTGCCATGCTTCTTTTGCTTCGGAGAGTGGTTTATTGGTGAGATAAATGTTACGTTGGTTCATTGGAAGAGATATACCTTTACAACGGAATGTTCGGTTAGTCCCTGGCTGTCTTCGTCAATAAAAAAGTAGCCATCAGAGCGGGAAAGGGTCGATATCGAACCTGATTTACCAAGCACAGGATCGGCAATCCAGTTCGTACCTTCCTGGCTTAATTTTACCCGCACCACATCGCGTCTGCCTGGAGCGGAATTGATATTTCGAGCCAAAGCGGCAAGGATATAGGGGGTTGGCAATTCCGTCTCGTTTGTCTGACCGGACAGTTGTCGGATTGCCGGTCCCACAAAAAAATCAAAGCAGACCAGGGCGGAGACGGGATGACCCGGGAGGCCGAAAATCGGGGTCGTTCCACTCATGCCGATCAACACCGGTTTTCCCGGTTTTAAAGTAACCCCATGGACGAGAATGCCCGGCGGACCGAGTGCGGCAATAACTTGTTCCCCAAGGTCTTTTACGCCGACAGAGCTGCCTCCGGAAAAGAGGACGATATCATTTTCGGCGACGGCTCTGGTGATTGCTGCCATGAAAATATCTTTTTGGTCCGAGACGATGCCATAATCGACAGCCACGCCCCCAGTACGCTGCACCATTCCGGCAAGAGCAAGGGAATTGATGTTACGGATCTGGCCAGGTTGCGGGCTTTCCGTGTGGGCAATGATCTCGTCACCGGTAGAGAGGATACCGACCCTGACTTTTTCTCTCACCTGCACATGGGTAATACCGAGTCCTGCCAACAGACCGATATCCTGAGGCCGAAGAAGATGGCCTTTGGCCAGGGCCTGTGCATCCTGAGCGATATCCTCGCCCTTCTGGATGAGGTTGGTGCCGGAGCCGACACCCTTGATAATTTCGATCAGGGTGTTATCGACGGGAACAGTATGCTCGAGCATTACCACGCTGTCGGCACCCCCGGGCAGCAAACCGCCGGTGGGGATTTTATAGCAGCAACCTTTTTTGACCTCACTTGCAGGTGCCGTCCCCATCAATACCTCTCCGGTAATATTGAGATAGCATGGCATTGATTCACTTGCCCCAAAAGTATCCGTCGCCCGTACCGCAAAGCCATCCATGGTTGACCGCGCCTGTCCGGGAAGATCCTCCGGGGAGATAACCGCCTGGGCCAGCACCCGGTCAAAAGCTTCAGGCAGGGGGATGACCGTAGGACTGGTTGTTGTGCCTTGCAAATGACTGCGGAGAATGTGCAGTGCCTCGGCCACAGAGATTAAACCACTGCGTCCGAGCATGTCCCTGGTAGATTTTTTTTCAACCATTTTTAGCAACAATTTTGAGATTGACTCTGGATAATTCCGGGAGAACTTGCAGAAGTTCTCTCGAGTCGATTTTTTTCTCAGCTAATTGTATGTCCAAGATCGATTGCACCAGGTTCGGCCTTCTCGTTAAAAAGCTCAAAAAAAGGTCGGTTTTCTGACAGACCCCGGCCTGCAGTAATGCCTGACCACGATCTTTGGCGATACTGTTGAATAATTTCAGCGTAACGAGAATAGAGTTTTGTCCTTCATCAGATGACTTTAAGGACTTCGTCTCGGTTCGCAATGCCGAATGGAAACTGTTTTTGCGAAAAATTGCCCCGGCCAGACCTGGCATTGCGGCCGAAAGGGCCAATACCGGGTGGTCGCCGGTGAGGGGCAGTGAGAGATCGTCTACCGCGGTCCCGTTGAGAAAAATGGTTTGCACAATATCTGCGAGGTATTCAGCGGTAAAGCCCGGAAATCTATTTAGAAATTTAGCAAGAGTCTGACCATGAACCGTCTTTATCTCTATGCCCGACTGTAAAACAGTGGTAAATAAAGGTAATGCTTCGGCGGCGACCGTCAGTTGAAGGCTGGGGTAAGAGAGTTGATCTTCCATGTAATAAGGTTACTGTATAGGTGTTTTTCAAGTGTCGTTGCCTCTATTACCTCATGGTAACAGGTGAAAATTATTTTTTCTGAATGGGCTGAGTATACCAGATTTTCATGTCCTTGAAACTTATAATTACTTTAAAGGATCCCAAATGACCACGAAACCATTATCTCCTCTGACCGGATACAAGCATTTCGATGGCCCGGTAGTCACCGTTATAATGGATGGAGTCGGCATAGGTACAAAAGATGAACGGGATGGTGTGTTCGTTGCCAATACTCCCGTTCTGGATGAACTCTTCACCGAACCGCTCCAGCTGCAATTGAAAGCACACGGCAAGGCAGTCGGCCTGCCGACAGATGAGGACATGGG
>JBBRDD010000037.1:0-30037 GCA_038204235.1 Desulfobulbales bacterium | reverse complement strand
AACAGTATAGCCCAAACTGATGCAAATACACCCACAGGACCGAAAATAAAGTTTTCACAATTGAGCCAAACCGACTACAGCTAACAGGCTAAAATAGCGTTGTTAAATGTGGCTCCTTTGTCGATGTGATTCAAGCTTGCTTCGGTCTTCTTTTTGGGCTATTTTGAATCAAAACATATAACTTTTGATTCACACATTATGATTATAGAAAATTCACCAGAAATGAGATTGTTTAGCCCTGACGGTGAGAGACTTTATCTCACCGCCCAGGAACGGAAACTGTTTTTAGCAGCAACTGAAGAGGAGGAACGAGAAAACCGTATATTTTGTCAAATTCTCCATTACACAGGTTGCCGACCGTCAGAAGCACTTGAACTTTCCCCAGGACGGATTTCAATTGATGAAAACGCTATTGTTTTTCGTACTCTAAAAAAGAGGAAAAAAGACAACAGGGGGAGGGTGAAGTTACCTGAATTTAGAGCTGTTCCGGTACCTAAAAATCTAGTTGATAATTTAGATTATGTTTTCGACATTAGAAAGATTCACCGCAAAGACAGCAAAGGCAAAGGAATTAATACGCCTTTCTGGATCATGAGTAGGCCAACAGCTTATCGACTTGTTAAGCGGGTCATGGATCGAGCGAATATTAAAGGAAAACAGGCTACGGGGAAAGGTCTTCGTCACTCCTTCGGCCTGACGATGCTTAGTGGATCTAAACCTCTACCTATCCACATTTTAGCTCAATTGATGGGCCATAGTAGCACCAAGACTACTGAAATTTACCTGCAAGCGGTAGGAGATGAAAAAAGAACGCTCGTCCTCGATGCTTGGAAGGAATAACTTTGAATAAAAACATACGAGCCAGGGCGGATTGATACCATATCCCAGGACCACCGGCAGCAGATCAGAGCGGAGCTGGGCTGCATCGAAAAAACAATGGTATCAAAAACGTCGCCGGTCGCCGGCACAAATCTCCATTTTTGGTATCAAAATATTTCCCCTGGTCCACCCGGGCCGAGGCAAAATAATACCAGGCTCTTTTGAATCAAAACAGATGAAAATATAACTTCAAATTACCGGCAACGAAAAACGGCAACTGGCTGTTGATGCGAGGGAAACATGAGTAAAAATAATTTTTCTCCTCTTTACAAGTGGTATTACTATTGATACTATATTATCATGGATAAGATAAGCGAACTCATAAAGGCCATGCAGGGCAATCCCTGTAACGTCAAATTTTCCGATTTATGCAAAGTCTGCGAGCATTGTTTCGGCAAGGCAAGACAAGAGGGCACGAGTCACCGAATTTATAAAACGCCATGGTTGGCCACGGGTAAACATTCAGGACAGCAAAGGTAAGGCAAAGGCTTATCAGGTCCGACAAGTGTTGAAGGCTATCGAGAAGTTGAAGAAGTAAGGAGGTACGACAATGTTACAATATGATCATTATACCTATCGAGTTACCTGGTCCGAAGAGGATCAGGAGTATGTAGGTCTGTGTGCTGAGTTTTCCAGTTTGAGCTGGCTTGACCAGACTCCGGAAGAAGCATTAAAAGGAATCCGGCAGGTTGTGGCCGATGCAGTGACCGACCTAGTAAGCAATGGCGAGAACGTGCCCGAACCACTGGCAACCAAGAAATATAGCGGAAAGTTTCAGGTTAGGGTAACTGCCGATACTCATCGGGCTTTAGCAATCAAAGCGGCGGAAAAGAAAGTAAGCCTGAACCGATTAGTAAGCGAGAGCTTGGCGCGGGTCTCCTGACCAAAATAACGAGATCCAAGGCAATTTGATACCATTTTCCTGGAAGTCCGGCAATAATCCCACGCGGATGGCTCTGGCGATAGCAATCCCTTTTTGAATCAAAACATATGAAAAAAGGTTTTATCGATTTTCCTTTTTAATAGTGACAAATAGGGTCTCCTTCAAAATCGCAACATCCAGGCACAACTGTCGCTTACCGAGTGACAATGATGTGCCCAAAAGACTATAGTCTAACTGTTATTCAACCAGTGGGGAACGGATCAAAACTATTGAGACGTTGATTCTCATTGGTCCTAAAAGTAGTATTCACAAACTTTTTGCAGAGCTTTCATCTCAGCTTAGGGTGCGATTAAACAAACGACACAAAAGTTGCATAGCCCTTGAACACGGGAAGAGATGAAATAAATCACGAGACATATCTCGTTTGTAACTCCAATTGTTAGTAGATTGCCCCTGCCCAGCATCTTTTCTTTTGATGATGGTCCTTTCAAGCAACTTCCGCAAAGGTTAATTCCTGGGATGAAAAGATAGTGGCTTTGATGGGTTTGAAACCTCCCAAAAATAAAAGTTAGGAATCGGGCTAAAATTGGGAGGTAAAAAATCGGCTCAAATCCTTTCTAGCAGAGGATTTACGAAAAATCATATGCTACTTTGATGTCGTTTGTTTAATCGTACCCAAAAATAAGCTACCAACTCACAATGAAGTCGGCCTTCTGACTCATGCCGAGTGAACACAGCCATTTCTTTGGGCTTTTCAGCTTGTACATATTATAATAAAAATGACTCCTTGAGTTGATCTATTGATTCCCAAGCCTACATCCCATCCCCAACTTTTAAGAATACCAGCAACTTATAGCATATTATTTGTTTGAATTAATTCCGATAATCGGAAATTCTTACCGAAGAACGGATTGTTGCTTTAAGGCAGTCATCACGGTAGAAAGCTCAACCAGAATCCCCAAACCTTCCTGTACCTCGGGTCGCTTCATGGCGGACATCATTCCCCAAATACCGCGTATCGGTTCAACCTTTTCAAAATCCAACTGTTGCATCCTGCTACCAACTCGTTCGGTCATGCCCAGCACCTGCTCGAATGTCTCAAAAGTGCCGCGTTTCTTAAGGCGTTCCAAACGTTCTATCGAATCGTTAAATGCAAGTTTAGATAGGTTTCCGGCATCCTTTTTCATATCCATGAGTGAGCCAAGCATTTTGAGACCTTCCGCCATATTGCCCATATTGACAATAAACTGCCGGATCAGTTCCTGCATTTTTTCAGGCTCAAAACCGTGCAGGGTCGTTTGAAGTTGTTCACTCAATTCCTTGAATAAGTCTTTTGAATAGGGCTCAAAATCCTTTTTGAATTCCATGAATTTATTCAAAGTCTTTAAGGCTTCCGCCATATTTTTACTGGAGATGAGCAGTTGCCCTATCATGTCCCCGATATCTTCCAAATCAAACCTGCGATCCAGGCCGCTGAGTTTTCCTATGGCACTGATCACCATATCGTTAATGAGTGGTTCCAAATCCTGCTTGAGTTCCACATACGGTCGGATTGCCTGTTTAGCCTCTCGGATTTCTGCGGTCAATTCGTCGAGCCTCGCCAGGATTTTTTCTTCGTTGGTCATGGTGTCCTCCTTTAATCCTGGACTTTTCCGGCAAGTGACATCTGGGCTTCGAGCGGCATTTCTTCACCACTGACGAGTTTGTTCCAGTACACCCACTTAAACATCATTTTGCCCCAATGGTTGGCCTTGGATTCACCGAGCAGTGAAAATGGGCCAAGCCCGGGAAGAGGAAATTTTCCTGGTAATGGCTCGTATTTATAGTTGAAATCAATGAGTGCGGCCTTGTCAAAGTCCGTTTCAATAAAGCAATTGGCATTGCCATCGAAATCTGCGCGCAATGGTTCCCCGTTAATTTCTCGCATGAAGTTCTCAACCATGATCTCTGCCGAGAAATGGGCCACCGAACCCGCTTTGGAGGTCGGCAGGGTGGTGGTGTAACCGAGGACGTACATGTTTTCAAAATTTTCGGCTTTAAGCGTGTGGTTATTGGTTTTTACATAGCCGATCTCATCCATGGCTACACCGGATTTGACCAGATAGCGGGCGCCGACATTTGGAGGGATAGACACCAGTAAATCAAATTCAATTTCTTCGCCTCCGGCAGAAGTAATTTTTTTGTTTGTGCAATCCACCTCTGCCAGATCATAATTGGCTGTGGTTTTAATATTTTTCTGGTCCATAAGTTGTGAAAAAAAGGCGCTTGCCTTGGGTTTGGTAAAAGCACCGGGCAGAGGGGTGACCAGCCTGATTTCTACTTGATCACGCAAGCCGCGCTCAGTGAAATATGCATCGGCAAGATAGACAAATTCCAGCGGAGCCACGGGACACTTAAACGGAAATTCGGCAATATTGAGGATCAGTTTTCCGGATTTGAATTCACGCATGGCGCGGTTGAGATTAACTGCACCTTCTAAGGTATAGAAATCAAAAGCTGTTTTTTGCCACCCCTCCATGAGACCGGGTATTTCCTCTGGAGCAAGAGAAACGCCGGTGCAGACGATAATCTTATCATAGTCATAACTGCCGGCAGTTGTTTCCACCCGTTGCTTGTCGGTGTCGATGGCAACTATTTCATCAACAACAAAGTTGACGCCTTTGGGGATAAATTCACTGCGGCTTCGGACGACATCTTCGGCTGTATAGATCCCGAATGGAATAAATAACAGACCCGGTTGATAGACATGCTTGTCATCCTTGTCGATAATCGTTATGGACCATTCTTCACGACTGAGTAATTTGCGCAGCTTATTGGCAACCATGCTTCCAGCACAACCTGCACCGAGAATTACGATTTTTCTCATAGCACACCTCTTATCTAGAAAGAATACATCTATGTGTTTCCTGGATGGGCATTGAGTCGGACAAACTCGTTATAGGAAAATATTATTTGAGCTTTGATCTTATTTGGCGTCCTGGATGCCACCATAGTCCTGTTCTATAATCAAAGCGGCTCTGACCAGCCAGGTGACGACAGTTATGCCTAAGGCGAAGATGCCCAGCGTCACACTGAGTTCAACCCAGGTCGGCAGGTAATCGACAACCTCCCCTAGTGGACTAGGAATGAGGCCTGGCACAATGAGTCCGATACCTTTTTCCATCCAGATCGCCACAAAAAGGAAAAAACAGGCGGGAAGAAGAACTTTTGGATTGTTTTTGCCGGGATTGAAGGCAAGAACAAGGGTTGCCATGAGATTTACGCAAACAGAAGTCCAGATCCATGGGACTAGCGAGTTATGGCCATCCATGCCGAAAAAAAGATATATTGCAGAGCTGGAGTGATGGGTTGGGAAATAGAACTCTTTAAAAATCTCAGAAAAAAGCATAAGCAGGTTGATGATTGCCGAAATGACAATAATCAGCCGCAGCTTATTAAACACATTCCTGTCAATTTTATAGGTTGTCGAGCTGTGAATAACTGCAAGAATAAGGGTAATCAACGCCGGTCCAGCGGCAAATGCCGAGGCCAGAAAGCGTGGTCCCATCAGTGGATTATTCCAGAATGGCCGGGCGGGCAGACCCTGGTATAAAAATGCGGTAACCATATGGATTGAAAAAGCCCAGAAGATCGACAAAAAGACAAAAGGTCGATATTTTCGTTCATCCGCTTTACGGCCCATATAGTGGCTGTACAATATATATGCCGGAACCAGGGCGTTGAGCAGCAGATACCCGTTCAGTACCAGGACGTCCCAGGCAAGAATTGAAGAGGGGAAGTTGAACAGCCCGATACCGGGAATCAAATGCCATGCCTGGAGCGGGCCGCCAAGATCTACCATAATAAATGACAGACACATGACGATTGCCCCGACCGCGACGCCTTCACCGATAATGACAACCCGGTGGAAACCAGGGTCGTGAAAGATGTATGCCGGCAAAATGAGCATAACGGCTGCCGCTGCTACTCCAACCAGGAAAGTGAAATTGGAAATATAAAACCCCCAACTGACCACATCGTTCATTCCGGTCACCGAAAGGCCGTATCTTGCCTGAAATGAATAGGCATAAATTCCCAGCCCCATAATACCAAACAAGACGATCCTGAACAGTTGAAAGCCAATGCCTCCACGTGTGTTCCAGCGGATAACGTCGCTAACGAACGTGGTTAAATTTTTCTTTTGTCGTGCCCGCATTACCACACCTGTCTCTTGTTAGATTTATGAGTTGTTACGACACCATCCATCAATGATGGATTTCTGAATACCTCGAATTTAAGTTGGTTAAGTAAAAAGCTTCATATTCGAGGCGTGCAAATTTTACTCTTATTTCGGCGTACTAGAGTACGTCGTAATGATAGTAAAATTTGTAACAACGAAGAAGATGAAGAATTTTTACGACACCATCAATCGATGAAGTACCAGAACTTCGGATCGGTACCAATTTCTTCCTTCATCCTGAACACCTTCTTATTCTTCAGGACGAAGCGTATCTCGCTGTCAGGGTCGAGCAGGTTGCCAAAAACACGGGCACCTGTCGGGCACGCTTCCACGCAGGCGGGAAGTTTGCCTTTGCGTGTTCTCTGGATGCAAAAGGTACACTTTTCCATTTTACCTTTGGGCCGAAGGCGGTTACCCAGGTAATGCTGCTTGAGGGTAATCTCTTCTTTTGGTATCTCTGCTTGTCCCCAATTAAATCGTCTGCCGTAATAGGGGCATGCAGCCTGACAATAGCGGCAGCCTATACACCAGTCATAATCGACGACCACGATACCGTCAGGTTCCCGCCAGGTGGCCTTGGTAGGGCAGGCTTTGGTACAGGGAGCGTTCTCGCAATGGAAACACTGGGTACCCATGTAAAATTTATTCTCCACCGGGACCTCATGGTAGTACTGACCATCCCCTGTGCTTGGATCAAGTTTTCCAGGCTCCATCTCAAAGATTCTGATGTATTGCGTATTAGTTTTACGGTCCAGGTTGTTTTCTTTGACGCAAGCGGAAACGCATTCCATAAACCCTTCACAGCGGGTGATATTAAAGGCATAACCGTAGAGCACTCCTTCGATCGGCGGTAGACTGCTCATTTGCAGGTCAAGATTGTTGCGCAGTTTTGCCAGGCGTTCAAGTCGGGCAACGGTCTCATCCTTTTCGTCCTGGGTCATCATCCGATAATTCTCTTTGAAGAATTCTTGCCAGCGCAGTTTCATTTCTTCTGAGTTGGCTGCGTCCGCAGAAGGGATGCACCCAGCCGTCAAGGCTGCACTGCCTGCGGCAACGGCGAGCGATACACCTTTTAAAAATGTTCTTCTGCTGGTTGTATCTTCAAGCATTTTCAGGCAGTCGCTTCTTTTCGGATCTTTTTTTATAGGTTTCATATTTGATCCTATCAGTCCAGTGGTACCGAATAGGTAGCCGGAAATCGCTTTTCAAATCGTGGCGAATGAGGATCGTGGCATGTGGTACAATTAAACACCACCCGCTCACCGGCCCAAGTGGCAACTCTTTTGCCATGCGCGCCACCGAGCCAGTCTCGTTTCTGGCGAAAATGGCATTGACCACAGAGCTGGTAACTATGGTCAAAATCGATTTTTCTCCCCTTTTTATCTTCCAGGAAATTTCGCTCTTCGACATGGTGGCAATCTATACAGCTTAAAGCCTGTCCTTCCCGGCCGTGTTCTATCGCGATATCACTGTGGGTCAATTCCAGGCCCTGATTCACTGTGACAGCCTTTCCCGTATGACAACTGCTGCACTTAAAGCGGCCGATCAGTTTTTTTCTGGTGAGCACCCGAAAGGGACCATCCTGGTTTTCCTCCTTGGCCAAAACAGATTCCTGAATTACCTGCTTGTCCACGGGAACCGATCGATTATCGAATTTTTCATTCGACCTGTTCACCTCATCCAGGAATGATTTTTCACTTGCATGTGCTTGCCCGCCGATACCGATGGCACAGCACAAAAGCATCAAGTAACTGTTCAATATTTTCGTCATAATGAGCCTGGCATAGGTAATTGTTATAATTTGTTGTTTATTTAGGGCCGCTTGAACACTTGTACAGTCGCTGTCTGTACGACAACGGCGTGACATTGCCGACAATCCCCACGTCCTGCATGGTTCACGCGTATTTCCTCGACAGCGCTTGGCCCGGTGTGACAGGCAATACAATTCTCTCGAAGCTGCAAACTGTGGGGAATCGGTGGCGGGGAGCTGCTCAAAAACGATTGGCCGAGGCGAGGTGGCTTAATTGATTGCCAATTGGTATTGACAAAGAGCTCCTCAGTTTGCACCTGCGCATGACACTGGTAACAGAGCGTATTCTCCGGATGCGGCGTGACGGGAACGAACTTGCCGAATTCCTGACTGTAGCCTCCCTTTTCATGGCAGGAGAGACAGTCGGTTTCATTACCGCTGAAGGTTACATCAACTGGATGGGGAATGCGTGGTGGCGAACCGGGGTACTGTCTTAAACTATAATAACTTGCCAGATTTCGCCCGCCTGAGTCTGCCGTCAGGTTTATTTCCGGGGTTGCCCGCTGGGCATTAAATATTTTTTTTCCTAGGTTATCATAATTATCGGGTGTTCCTGAATCTGCAATCACCTCTGATGAAAGAATTGCAATGCCGATACATCCAAGGATGGTAAAACACGTCGTAAACCTGTTTTTTCCATTTGCATGTTTCATTATGCTTTCTCCAGTCTCACTGCACACTTTTTATAATCCGGCTGCTTGGAAATAGGACAGAATGCATCTAAGGTCACCTCATTGATGAGATAGCTTTCATCAAAGAAGGGGACAAACACCATTCCCCGTACCGGAACACCTCTGCCGTTGATCTGGGCAGGCATGGTTATTTCTCCACGGCGGGAGATTATTTTGACTGTTTCGCCGTTTACCACGCCGAGTTCGGCCGCATCTTCCGGGTGGATTTCGACATATGATGAAGGGACCGCATTATGCAGCACAGGTATCCGGCGGGTCATTGAACCGGTATGCCAATGTTCGATAACCCGGCCGGTATTCAGCCAGAAGTTATATTCATTATCAGGCGATTCCGCGGCAGGTTCGTATGGTCGTGCCCATATCCAGGCGCGATTATCTTTTTGGCCGTAAAAATCAAAATCCTTGCCGTTAGTGCAAGCCGGGTCGTGCTGCGGATTAAAGCGCCAGCGAGTTTCTTTGCCATTAACAAACGGCCACTGTACTCCGGAACGTTCACTCAATACTTTGTATGGCGCCATTTCATGCTTTGGTCCGGCATGGAATCGTCTATACTCTTCCCATATTTTTTCTATATAATCCTTTTCGCTCCAGGGAAATTGTTTCTCGAAACCAAGCCTTCTGGCAACCTCGATAATCTGCCAGGTATCAGACATTGCTTCACCCGGCGGATCTACTATTTGGGTAAAGTGCTGGGTGCGCCGTTCGGAGTTGCCGTACATTCCTTCCTGCTCAATCCACATGGCAGCGGGCAATATCACATCGGCAACATCTGTCGTGGGTGTCGGATAGACATCGGAGACAACGACAAACCGGTCTTCTTTCAGGGCACCATCCCGGTATCTCTTGAGATTCGGCATGGTGACCATGGGGTTGGTCACCTGAATCCAGATGAATTTTATGTCTCCTCGATCCAGAGCACGGAACATTTCCACCGTATGGTATGTCGGTTTTGGATCGATATTGCTCAGAGGCACATCCCATATTTCAGCGGCGGTTTGCCGGTCATGTTCGTTCATGACGACGCCATGGGGCAGGGCATGGGTCAGGGTGCCGACCTCGCGTACGGTCCCGCAGGCACTTGGCTGTCCGGTGAGTGAAAAGGGGCTGTTTCCCGGGGTGGAAATCTTGCCGACGAGCAGATGAATATTATAGACAAGATTGTTGATCCAGGTTCCCCTGGTGTGCTGGTTCATACCCATGCACCAGAAGGATGTCACTTTAAGGGATGGATCTCCATACAAAGCTGCCAAATATTTGATGTCGGCGGCAGGGACGCCGGAGATTTTTTCCGCTTTTTCAGGAGTGTAATCTTTCAGGAACTCTTTGTAATCCTCGTAACTGATCCCTTCTTCTTTATCGGTGAAAGCGAAATGGTCCTCTGTGCCATAACCGATATTGGTTTTACCTTTATGAAAAGAGACGTGTTCATTAACAAAATTCGAGTTCACCCAGCCATTTTTTATGATCTCGTAGCAGATAGCATTGGCGACAGCCAGATCGGACTGGGGCTTAAACATTATTGACTTGTCTGCTGCCTGACTGGTCCGGGTGTGCCGTGTCGCAAAATCGATTATCTGCACATTGGATCGTCTTTTGCGATTGGCGAGCATGCGCGAAAACAGCACCGGGTGCATCTCCGCCATATTGTTGCCCCAGGTGATAAATACATTGGCATGATCGATATCCTCATAACAACCCATCGGTTCATCTATGCCAAATGAGGTCATGAAACCGGTGACCGCACTTGCCATGCAAAGCCTTGCGTTGGCTTCAACGTTGTTGGTGCCCAAGCAGCCCTTGAAGAGTTTTGAGGCAACATAGCCATCCGGGATAGTCCACTGACCGGAGCCGTATATTGCCACTGAATCTTTGCCGTTTTTGTCTCTCGTTTCCTGGAGCTTTTGGGCGATGATATCAAGTGCCTCCTGGATAGGTACTTCCACCATGACACCATCTCTGCGGACCTTTGCCTTGGTGATCCTATCCTCACCATACAGAGCCTGGACGGAGTGGTAGCCTTTCATGCAGCAGAGTCCCTTGTTGACGCTGCAGTTAGGGTCGCCTTTTACCGCTACCGCTTTACCATCGCTGACCCCTATCAAAAGTCCACAGCCTGTGCCACAGAAGCGACATGGAGATTTTTGCCATGATATAACGTCGGAGTTATTGGTCAGTTTGCTCCAGTCACCAAAACTCACCCCTGGAAAAATCGTTCCTGCAGTGGCAAATGCACTGGTGATGGCTGCCTGCTTAATAAATTGTCTTCTATTAAGTTTCATGGTCTGTTTATCTCCCTTGTCATTCTTTTTCATCATAGCCAAAAGTAAGGCTCAAGGACTGCAAGGACGGAAGTCTGCGCAGAATTTTCTGGAGTCTTTCTTCAGTAATATCATCAGGGGTATCTGTGACAAGAACGACCACATCCTGATTATCAGCGGGAATTACCTGGCAGTAGTCCAGGGCGGAAAGTTCGGCGCACATTGTTTCTCCGGCACCTTCTTTGGGTATAACCAGGTAACTGAATATGGGCATTGTTACTCCTTTTGCATGTGTGAAAAGCTACCGTATTGGCAACTATACTGCAATGTAACACATAAGCAGATAAGTAATTTGACATAAGTCAATTTGATATAATTTTTTTCCTGAACGAGGCGAAAAACCCCCACCTGCAGAAGCAGTTTGGCCTGACGCTCCAGAAAGCGGGCCTGATTGTTGATGAACCTTTAATGGATGGGCAGATAATACAGGCAAACAGAGCAACGCAAGAGTTGTTATCCCTTGATCTGGTTACTCTTCTTTCAAGCCGGTTGACAGAATATCTTACGGGTAAGAAATTCAATCTGGTCGAACAATGGTTTACTAATGTCTCCAATGAAGGATTGCCTCAATTCTGCTCCAGTTATGACTGAGGTCAGTCGTCAATAGTGGATACCAGTTAAAATAGATAAAATGATTGGGCTGTTTTTGTATTCACAGGTATTTTTCATTGCAATTGGGACTGTGGTCATTTTGCTCAACAAAGAATCAGAAAGGGAAATGTCACAGTGGCGTATTATTGCAAATAAATGGGTTGGAAGAATAATGTCTACATTTATTATATTTTTTATTATTGGTATGATCATGGTTTTGCTTAATTAAAACAGATAGAAAACAGTAATATAAAACAATTCTAGCGTTCCGACTTACTGGAACGTTGAGCCTGTAAGAAAAGGTAAAAAATATTGCAAAAACTGATCGTTACTTTTTTTCTGAAAAACCAGACAGTTGACCACTCAATCATGACAAAAGTGGGATGGAAGCAGTGGCAAAATACAAGCAGTACTCATATTCCCAAGGTCAGTTCATCCCTATATTCTTCAACAGCAGATCCAGGAGGGAACTTTTGAGTACTCCCTGAGTTGTCTGGTCGATAACTAACTGGATCTTGCCATCTTTGACCAAAGATTTCGCGATGACCAGACGGGCGCACCTGCATACGACCCGAGGAAATTTTTTAAAATCATTCTCTTAGCCTATTCCCGCGGGATAACCCCCAGCCGTGCCATAGCTCGTTGCTGTGAGGAGAATGTGCTTCACGAAGAGATAGAAAAAAAAGTCGCAGTGGTCCAAAAGATCAATAAAGATCGGGAAAGTGACGGAGAGAGGCGGTTTTTCGAAGAACTGATTATGAAACCCAAAATCCTGATCGATTTTTGAAAATTTGAGGCGGTAAGGGGGATTTTCAGCTTTGAAAAATGGTTTATTTTATAGACTCGTTAGGTGCCTACAAACTTGCGGGCGAAATTGTTTGTCAATGATGGAGATGCAAAATGAAACGGCTCTGCACTTTGCTCTGCGCTACCATTCTGACCCTTCCGCTTGCTGGCTGCCAAATGACCGGGAATGTCTCCCCGAAGTATGATGTAACCATTATTAAGAACAGTGGGCATGTGCTGTTCAGCGTGTCGCATGAAAAAAATAAAGACAAAGGCTTCTTCATGGACGATGCAGCCGATATGAAGTTCCTGGTTGATATCCGCAGCGTGGATAATAACATCGACATCCCGGCGGCGTTTTCGAATGACACTTTGGCTCTGCTCAAAACATCAGCATTCGATTCTGGTCTGGGGTGCGTCTACGTTCGAGAGTTTGCGGCAAGACGATACGAATTCTATAAAATACGGGCATTCTCCTGTTGTCTTGAGACTTTCCGCGGTTCCCCGTCGCAACTAAGAAAGAGCTGACCGGCAATTCCACTGGATTGAACGTTAAGCGACGATCATCCCGGTACCCCACATCAGACTATTGAACAAGGATACAAATTGACGACCGAAATACAACAGCGATTTGAGGAAGCGTCCCGTTACGATGCTATGATGGCACGCATCTTCCCCGGCTATGAGCAACTGCCGCTTATCCTCCTCTCGCATCTTCGCATATACTTAGGTTCGGGGGCACGGGTACTGGATGCCGGGTGCGGTACCGCTTCTGCGCTTGCTGTGTTTGCGGCAAACCAGAAAGACTGGTCTTTCGTTGGCGTGGATCCGGCCGAGCCCATGCTTGCTTTGGCTCGCACGAGAATTAATAATGCCGGGGTCGCAAAACGGGTTACGTTGGTCGTTGGAACAGTCGACGGCCTGCCGAACGAGCCTGCGTTCGATGCCGCGACCGTCATTCTTGTCGAGCATCTGCTGCCCGACGACGGTGCCAAGCTGCGATTCCTCGAGGGGATCTGGCGCAGACTCGTGCCCGGTGGATGGATGATCTTAGCGGGATTACACGGCGATCTTGAGTTAGGCCCCGCACGGCATACTCTACAGGCGTGGCTGGAGTTCGTATCCCTGCAAGGTCTGCAGCCAGAGGTGCAGGAAATGGTTCGACGCAGAGCGACGGTGGAAGATTCGCTAGTGAGTGAGACACGGTTGCTGCAGCTCATGGCAGAGGCTGGGTTCGTGAACGTTAATCGAATTCACCAGGTTTACCTCCTCGGAGCATGGGCAGCACAAAAGCATCAGGGAATTTAGGCACACCGGGGCCGCTGTCCGGCTTAAAAGAACAAGAAGAGATGAAAATGAAAGACTCATGGCAATCGAGTAGTCCTTATGACTTCTTCTTATCTTAAATGAAGACATAGCAAGTCGCTTCACCGGACATTTCGCACTAGGCCAAAAAAGGCGGTGTGCTAACCGTTAATTTTTATCAAAAACATCGGTCATATGAAATTTATTTGGATTGGCATTTTTTTTCTTTTCTTAATATGGTCAGCAATTAATCCAAGGGATTACTTCACGTGGTTTTTAGAAGTAATACCTGCATTGATAGGGTTTGCTGCGTTAACTTTTACGTATCATAAATTCAAATTCACGAACCTTGCCTATACACTCATTTTAATTCACTGCATAATTTTAATGATAGGCGGTCATTACACATACGCTCAAGTTCCTTTGTTTGATTGGTTCAAAGAAATTTTCGATTTAGATAGGAATAATTATGATAAGGTCGGACATTTCGCTCAAGGATTTATACCTGCGCTTGTTTCAAGAGAAATATTGATTAGAAAGAATATTATCAATGGAAGAAAATGGCTTGGCTTTTTCGTTGTCTGCTTTTGCCTTGCTTTCAGCGCATTGTATGAACTTATTGAATGGTGGGTAGCCATCTCAACAGGTGAATCAGCAGAAGCTTTTCTAGGCACACAAGGGTATGTGTGGGATACCCAGTCTGATATGGCGTTAGCGCTCTTGGGCTCAATATGTAGCTTAATTTTATTAAGCAGGATCCATGACAAATTAATTGAGAAAATATCAATTTAACCAGCCCTACGCTATGTCCGCAAACAGCGCAAGCCAGTGAATTTCAAGTATGTGCAATTAAAAGAACATGGGCTTCATGCAGGGGAAGTGAAATGAAAAAAATGTCTTATGTCGGTCATCATCTTGTTAATACTAAGCAATACAATGATCCTTACTGCTGGTCAAGCGGAAGTGTTCCAAGAATTGCCAAAGAACTATCATTTATCCCACAATGCAATTGTCTACTTAGAAAATGACGGTCGATGTAAGGATGCGCAAGTGATTAAAGTCACTGGTGGAAAAAAGAGCGAGGGGATTCCAAGAAAATATGAATGTGTCAAACGCCCGAAATGAGTCTTGAGGCGGCAGGGTGGCACCTTTGAAAATTTGCTTTTTCTACAGGCTCATTGCACCCGAGCATCAAAAAGCATATGGCGATTAAGGAGAATTCAAAATGTTTAGTACAGAATTTCTGATAACAATTCACTCGTCGTGGTTCTGATACCAGGTACCGGGGTTATCTATACGATCTCTAATGGTCTTTTTCTTGGTTGGCGGGCAAGCATTGCCGCCGCTTTTGGCTGCACGGCAGGAATTATCCCGCACTTATCTGCAAGTATACTTGGATTATCTGCTATTCTACACATGAGCGCTCTCGCCTTCCAAGTTGTCAAATTTGCAGGTGCGGCTTATTTGCTGTACTTAGCGTGGGCAATGTGGCGTGAAACAGGATCATTAAAATTCGATTCACATTCCACAAAAATCGGATTATGGCAAATAATCAGAAGAGGTTTCTTGATCAACATTCTTAACCCCAAACTTTCTATATTTTTCTTGACTTTCTTACCTCTTTTTATCGATCCCAATGCTGCATCACCAACTTTAAATATGGTTCTTCTAAGTTTAATGTTCATGACCATGACGTTAGTTATTTTCGTGCTCTACGGTATTGCAGCGAATGGTGTTCGCAGGTACGTCGTTAATTCTCCAAGGCTTGTCGTTTGGGTACAACGTTCATTTGCCGTCACCTTTGCCGCACTTGGCATAAAGCTCGCTGTGACTGACCAATAAAGAATACTCAATAATATTGAAAGATACCAATGGTATAACAAAAGCAGCTACCAGGTGGCGAGAAAGTTTGCGGCACTGACGCGGATGATTTAGGTGGTGCCGCTGGTGACGCCGGTCGTTATGCTCAAAGGGAAACCACTATGAACGACATACCAAAAGTAATGAAGGGCATCCAGCTAACCGGACACGGTGGCTTGGATAAACTGTTGTATCGAAACGACATTCCCGTACCTATTTCTGGTCCACGCGATGTACTGATTAAGGTCAGCGCAGCCGGCGTTAACAACACCGATCTCAATACTCGACTTGGGTGGTATTCGAAATCAATTGGAGACAGCAATGACGCAAGCTGGTCAGGAAATGCCATTCAATTTCCCCGAATCCAGGGGGCTGATGTATGTGGTGAAATCGTGGCCGTCGGAGAACAAATTGATGCCAGTCTCCTCCATGAAAGAGTGCTTGTTGAGCCATGCATTCTGGAGGCAGGTGGCAAGGTGCTGGATCGACCCTGGTACTTCGGTTCCGAATGCGACGGTGGCTTTTCTGAATACACCGTTGTCGCGGCCAGGCATGCTCATAAAATCAAAAGCAAACTCAGCGGTGTTGAACTCGCATCTTTCCCCTGTTCCTATTCCACAGCTGAGAACCTTCTGACCCGGGCCAACGTCAGCGCCAATGACATTGTGTTGGTGACTGGAGCGTCAGGCGGTGTAGGTTCTGCGGTCATTCAACTTGCTAAGGCAAGAGGGGCGCAAGTTATAGGCATTACCTCGCCATCCAAAATGGATAAAATATTGAGTCTTGGGGCTGATCGCACGCTAGCAAGAGATGCCAGTCTTGTTGAAGAGCTTGGAAAAAGCAGTGTTGATGTCGTGATTGATCTGGTGGCAGGTAAGCAGTGGGCGAATTTATTGGATGCGCTTAAGCCATTTGGTCGGTATGCCGTTGCCGGTGCTATTGCCGGTCCGCTTGTTGAGCTGGATGTCAGAACTCTTTACCTGAAAGACCTGAGTTTGTTTGGCTGTACTGTTCTTAACGAATCGGTTTTTCCAAACCTGATCAAACAAATTGAGACAGGAAAAGTCTGTCCTGTGGTCGCCAATACGTTTTCTCTCCACCAGGTTCCCGAGGCACAGAAACAATTCGAAACAAAAAAACATATCGGAAAACTGGTGATCGATTTGTTGCATGAAGGATAAATACGATTCATAGCATAGCGCCTGAACTGCAACGGACACGCCGCAACCCTGAGCCCAGACGTTTGCCATATATGAAAAATATGAAATTTACAGCACTTGGTGAAAACTACAATAAAATAGCGGAGTGGTGGACTGCCCAGATGGAAGGATCGGATTATGGCATGAAGTATGTACGTAAAGCCATGAGCCTTGCAAAGAAAAATTCTAAAGTCCTGGATATCGGTTGCGGAAGTTCCGGGAGAACGATTGATGAAGCCTTGAAACATAAGGCAAGCCAGTGTTCTCTGCCGCCAATCCGTGGGAGGCGATCAGCAACGTAGAAACTCTTATTTCTGATGGTCGCGGTTCAAGTGAAAATTAATCCAAGAAGAGGTCTTGTTCAACGCCCAGTTTCTGGGGGGGACCTTGTCTATTAGAAAAATGGTCAGTTTATCGGCATGTTCCAGACGGTTATATGCTCTGATCCATATGCAGTCTTTCTCCGGATAAACCTCACAGGTACCATTCCGGCTGCCGCCGCAGGGGCCGTTACGCGTATGCTTGGGGCACCCGGATTCTGGACACAGGAAGCCTGCATGCTGGATGCCGCAATCTCCGCAACTTTGGCAGGACAGGAGGGGGATTTTAATGGGGTCTTCCAAACCGTGCTTCAATATCCATGCTTTATTGTGGGAATCCAAAAAAGCAGCCACTTTTTGATAAACTGGTGCCATTTTGACTGTTTTGTCAAAAAAAAGACTGTGGGCAAAAGAAAGCATTTTATATGGCCAGTGCTCGAGCACCCTCTTCCTCAGGCCCGGCTTTGAAGCAGGAACGGGTTCATTTTTAATAACCTGATCGTAAACATAATAGGCGCTTTTTTCCTTGCAGGAAAAGTCATTCAAATAGTTGGGCCAGGAATCTTCAATTTCTTTCATGCGGTCCAGGATACGGGCAATTGTCTTGAAACTCCGGTGTATACCGCCAATGTGAATTCCCCGGTATCCGAATGCCTTGAGAATTACCCCCAGACGGGCTGCTCGTTCAATGGCTGCATTGAGGCCTTCCTTTGGGCTTTTCCACTCCCGAACTACTGTTTCATACAGGGTGTCAGACACATAGGCGCCAGGAACCCTGCCCCGGTTCATAGCCCGGGCTGCCTTTGGGCTGAGAAGATATACCGAAGCTATAACTGGTATCGAGGCATTTTTTTCATTATGGTATCGGATCAGTTCATTAAATTTGTTGATATCATAGCCGAGCTGGGTAATGACAAAAGCAGAACCCGCATCAATTTTCTTGTCCAGTTTTTTATATTGAGCCAGGCATTCCGATTTCAATGTTTTAAAAGGAGAAACCCCGCACCCGGTAAAGAATGGTTCTGGATCGCCAGAAGCCATCATGCGGTCGTTCAATCCTTTCAGCATGCTGGTCAGCAGGACAGAGTCCAGGTCAAACACTGGAGTGCCTCGCCCGCCAAAGCCCTTTCCGCTGTAGTCTCCGGTCAGACATAAAATGTTCTTCATGCCCATACGGGCCAGCTGCAGGGCACGGCTTTCCATACCGACCCGGTTCATGTCCCGGCAGGTAAAATGAACGATCACATCCAGCCCATGCTTGAAGATTTCAAATCCCAGAACATCCGGGGACAATGAAGGGTTGCCACCGGGGTTGTCGGTTATGGAAACGGCAGAAACCCTGCCATCGGTAAAGGCATCTTTTGCGATGCCCACCAGGGTATCGGTACTGGCACCAAAGGATTCACGCCCCGGCACCAGCTCAATGGTGACCACAAAGTTTTCCGGGTTCATCAATTGTTCACTGAAAACACGAAGCATTCACATTCTCCTGATTCAAGGTTATATTGTTGTCTGGAATATTAATGAATCTAATTGACTAAAACATTGATCTAGATCAAGATCCACTTATTTGAGCATAGTGTACCATTTGGTTAGAGGAATTTACTATGGAGGGGAAAGATGTTCGCATGAAAAATAAAAGAAAACAGTTTTGATCGATACAGATCGATCTCGCTATGGCCAAGGAATCTTAAACAAAAAAACTGATATTTTTTGCTTAACCCGGTTGTCTGTTCCATTACTGCCTAAACCTCATTGTGAAAACCAAACTCCTGCTAAATTTTTCGAAAAATTGAGACGGTAGGGGGAGTAACTTTTGAAGATTGGCTTTTTCTACAGACTCGTTATAACAAAACATTCCACCGGCCTAGCTGAGGCTCGTCTGTGAACTTATTATTATCTGTAAGGAAAAAAATGATCATACCAGATTCAAATCTCGATGGTAAAAGTCAGTTTCATGACGATGATTTGATATGTTACTGCTTTGCATATACAAAGAAAAACATAGAAACAGACTATATCAAAAATGGATATTCAACGATTCTTGAAAAGATCAAAAAAGAAAAAAGCATAAATGGTTGCAGCTGTGAGGTGAAAAATCCCAAAGGCAAGTGATGCCTTGGCGATGTCCACCAGGCGGTGGAAAGGTTAAAAGAAAACAAATAAAATTAAACAGATAACAACGTGTAGCAAAATGTTACAAATATCGAGAAATATGCAGTTATCGGTATGTTGTCTGTATGATACCAACATTTTGACCACTTAACCGTGACAAAATACAGACCTCACCCCTATTTACAAGGGCAGTTCATTCCGGTTTTCTGCAGTAAACAGTTCCATAAAGGCACTTTTGAGTAATCTTTTGTACATTAGTTTGGCATTCACCATATCTCACTGATTCATGACTGCGTAATTCAGAAACCAAATAAAAAAGGAGAAATCATCATGGGTTTTGCACCGACAACAATGCGGTTAAAAAGTGATGCGTTTGAACAGGATACTCTGATACCGTCCAGGTTTACCGGAGAAGGGGAAGATGTTTCACCGGCGTTGGCCTGGGAAGACCCGCCTGAAGGAACAAAGGCCTTCGCCGTTATCTGTCATGACCCGGATGCCCCGCTGGTAAGTAGCAGAGGTACTTATGGTTTTGTTCACTGGGTACTTTATAATATTCCCGGAGATGTGACGCATCTGGAAGAAGGCACCCCTTTGTATACCAACGGCATTACTGATTTCGGAAAAACCGGCTACAACGGCCCCATGCCGCCCAATGGGCACGGCCTGCACAATTATTATTTTTGGGTACTGGCATTGAATAAGTCGGTGACGCTGACACCGGGACTGAACCTGTGGCAGCTTCTGGAAAAGATAGAGCCACACCTTATCGGAATGAACCGTCTGGTGGGGCGCTATAAAAGGGAGTAAAGAGACTTAAAAAAATCGCACTGGTGAAGGGGGCATTTATGCTATGAATCCAGAGAAAGTCGTAAGAGACAGGATCAAGGTCCTCTCAGATCTGCCAAATATTGGAAAAGCGATGGTCAAAGATCTGTTAATAATTGGGGTCAAAGTACCTTCTCAATTAATTGGCAAGTCACCATACAACATGTATGAAGAACTTTGCATGAAAACAGGACACAAACATGATCAATGCATTATCGATGTTTTTCTTTCAATTACTCACTTTATGGAAGGAGACGATCCAAGGCCATGGTGGAAATATACCGCAGAAAGAAAAGATTATCTCAGTAAAACAAAAGCATAACCAGACACTGCTTTGCAAGTTGGAAACAGCGCGAAACCAGTGAAGTCAACTATTGTCAATGGCAGAAAATGAGGGACAATTTTATGTCGGAATTCAAGAATGTAACAGCTATTAAAGAAGCAAATATTTATTTTGACGGCAAGGTAACGAGCCGGACTTTAGTCTTTGCTGATGGATCAAAAAAAACGCTTGGCATTATGTTCCCAGGCAAATATGAATTCAGTACAGCAGATAAGGAAATTATGGAAATTTTATCCGGGGATCTTGATGTTCTGCTAGCAGAGGATGAAGGGTGGAAATCGATTAAAGGTGGCGAGCAATTTGAAGTACCCTCAGAAACCAAATTCAATCTCAACGTAAAAAGCCTTACGGATTATTGTTGTTCTTATATTAAATGATGGCATAAACAGTCACTTTACCGGATATTTTGCATTTCGCGCAAAAAGCCGTGCGCCTTTCATACCGGCCGTTGAGGGAGAGCGATAGGGATATAAAAAATTCAACTAACTAATTAACCAGGTAACATTAAATGGCCTCCATAATACAACAAATAGGTACACCGCTTCAGCTAACGGCTCTGTTCCTTCTGCTGATCTTCGGCGTGTTACGGCTACTGGTACGCTCGGGAAAATGGACTCCTTCTGCGTCGATCAATCGCCTCGTCATCAACCGTATCTTTCAAACTGCAATGGTTGCATTGGTCCTTGGCGTACTCAGTTCCACATTCGCGCCATCATTCAATCGATGGATTAACGGCAGTGAAATATTCCATGGGGCTGTACTTTCCACGACAGGTGACCCCATTGCCGGCGCGACTATCAACCTTATAACTATCGCGACAGTATCGACGAATGGTGTTGGTCAATTTGACATTACTGTCCCTCATGATCGAATACTCAAGGAATACAAACTTCAAGTCAAAGCGCCCGGCTATGAGACACCCGATGTCATAACTAAAAGCGCTGCGGAGATGAAGAATATCGAAATACGCTTGACATCGGCTCCTCCGGAACTTGTCAAGGCCTTTGACCCCCCCCTGTTCGTCGGTCAATATTTTGGAAATCCTTTCGCGATGATATCACTGCGAGTCGAGAATGTTGGCACGTCAATGACAACGATTAACGAAATACGCGGCACATTAGTCAACGGGGATACTTCCTTTGTCCTGTCACCTGCCTTCTGGACAATTGTTAATCCGTTTGGCCCGTTTTCCCCGGTGATGGGGCCGTTTCCAATTTCTGCCGGAGCCAAACTGAATCTGAGAGTTGTATTGATGCCGGGAATGAATTTTGCGAGTCTCTACAGTAAGGTTGGCGAGTTGCCAGAGTATAAACTCCAGCCACCCTGTGTGCAGAAATTTAATGGTATGGTCGATCCAATGAACGACAACGCATACAAGATTTCCAAGGCGTTCGCCGACGAACATTACGCCTGGCGTGCAGGCGAATGGCATTTGAAGGTTGACGTGGTCGCAGAAAATGAAGCCAAGACTTTTCAACGCGATTTTTTCCTTTCTAATAGTGACGTAGATCGTCTTCGTGCTTCCATTGCCTTACTGAAGCAGTGCTTATCGGCAACCGCGACTGCGCCCCTGGCACAGGACAGGGGTATGGCAAATTTTCTAGAAAAATAAAGCCGCACCTTATTTTGCATCATGTTCATCTGTTTGTCGTTGATACCGGAGAGCATGGTATCTCCAAAAGCCTACTTTTTATAGCTGGCAGGATTGCTCAAAAGTGGAACATTCGCCAAAAGAGAAGGGGGAATTCTGGGAAACCAGGATGCCTAATTGTCAGCCGAGTGAATATAATGAGTAATCTTGAAGCATTAAAACAAGAAGTGTTATCCTGCTCTCAATGTCCATTGCATCAAACAAGAACTCATGCCGTATTTGGCAATGGCAATCCTGATGCTGAGATAATGCTCATAGCAGAGGCCCCCGGATTTTATGAGGATAAGAACGGAAGAGTATTTCAAGGTAAATCAGGTGAACTTTTAGATAAAATATTGGCGGCAAGCGGTTTTGACCGAAATGAGCATGTTTATATCAGCAATATTGTGAAATGCCGCCCACCAAATAATAGAGCACCCAATGAAACAGAAAAAACAGCATGCCTTCCATATTTATATCGGCAAATAGAGCTAATAAACCCCAAAATCATCATACTTATGGGAGCAACAGCATTAAAAGGATTAATTAATCCAAATGCTAAAATCACCCAACTAAGAGGACAATGGATCGACTGGCAGGGCAGATTGGTACTACCTACCTATCATCCTTCCGCACTGTTACGAAATCCTGATCTGAAACGTCCAGTCTGGGAAGACTTCAAGAGTGTGGTTGTTAAATATCGTGAATTAGTACACGCCCAACATTATTCAGATTATTGTTGAAAATATTCTAATAAAATAATTAAGATGCGGTTAAACAGGCCAGCCAGAGGCGCAGGCAACAGCGCGAGGGTGCTGACAATACCGAAGACTGCTTTTGAACGAAATTAAGAAAACTATGACGACACCACACTTCCGTACGCTATTTTTTGTTTTACTTTGCACTTTTGTTTTCATCATCTCCGGAACAGCCCACGCCAAAACCCTTGGTGTTTTATCTGCTATGCCAGCAGAACTCGAACAGTTTAAAACACATATCACCAACCAGCAGGAAGTGGCTCAGGGAATCATTAAAGGCCACATTGGTTCCCATACAGTCTATGCAACTCTTTCCGGAATTGGCAAAGTCAATGCAGCCGCTACCGCGCAACGACTGATTTCCGAGTTCAATGCAGGTATTATTATATTTTCAGGAGTGGCCGGTGGGATAAACCCTGATTTAAACGTTGGTGATGTGATTGTGGCATCCCAGGCTTTTCAACATGACTTCGGGCACTTGGGGAAGGGGTTTACCATGCATGCGGTTGGCTCTCTCCCTGAAATCGGCATAGGTACCGGCGAGGAATCTGCCTATCTCGACCTCGATGCTTTTTGGGAAGCAGATATTTTGAATAATCTAAAGAAGAAGGCCATAGAATTTTCAAAGTCATTTAATTCGGTTCAGGTAAACAGCAAGAATTATTCACCTGTTTTAAAGATAAACGGGGTCGTCGCCACTGGAGATCAATTCATTGCCAACGATGCCAAAAAGAAATTTTTACGAAGTCAAAGGGCGGATATTGTTGAAATGGAGGGTGCTGCGGTTGCTCAGGTCGCGTCGAAAAACAAAATTCCCTGCATGATCATTCGGTCTGTTTCCGACAAAGCAGGGGCAGATGCCAATGTTAACTTTCCGATTTTTTTTGCTGCCGTAGCTCACAATAACGCTGAATTAGTTGCTCATCTTCTCCAGTACATTCCATAATTAAGAGACCATGGTAATAGTAGCCCACAGGCAAAATTAAATCCGAATCATCCCGCATAATAATACTAATCGAGCCAATAATCACCTTGAGGAGTTACACCCCCAGAGCCATGAAGCCTATCGAACTCACAGAACATCCCGAAGGAGGCAGATATCGCGAGGTATTCAGATCCGCTAAAACCATCATAACCGATAAGGGACCAGAACGATCTGCACTTACCCATATTTACTTCTCCCTCAATGCAGATGAAAGAAGCAGATTTCACAAGGTCACATCGGATGAGGTCTGGAACCTTTACCAGGGAACAGGATTACGTCTATACACCTGGGCCGGCACAGAAACGCCTCCGAAGTGCATAACATTATCCCCACAGGATAATTGCTTCTGTTACGTTATACCTGCAGGTGTCTGGCAGGCAGCAGAACCAGTTTCTGATACGGTTCTGGTTGGTTGCACAATCGCACCAGGGTTTGAATTCGAGGATTTCGAGCTCATAGAGCCAGAGTCAAGTGTTGGCAAACTGCTGGCCTCAATAGCACCGGAATTTGTCAAATTCATTATTCCTTGACGAGCAAAGGTAAGGCAATCAACAGATGACACCTGAGAGCCACAGAGCTCTCACATCGCGTCCCCCGTATTCGCGCGCCGTGTCAGGTTCAATGTGTGGCAAGGCCTATGCGATCTTCCTCTGCTGTTCGTCGGCATATGGTTTTCCCAGCCTTTTTTCTTTAAATACTCCCTCCCGACAATGCTCTTGAAATCAGTTAGTGTCTTGTGTTAACTTGCAGACTTAACATGAAATAATACACAGTGACCTTAACCACATAAGTTCTACCCTTGCCGGGCGTATACCGATCATTGATGCGGACGCAAAAGGACGCTCCGCACAGTTCAGCCGTCGGGCAGAAATCCTACAAACATGCATAGAGGAGAATAATCATGCCAGAATTTGGAACACCTTTTTCAGGGTTAGCAAACGACCGGAAGCTGACAAAAGAGGAACTTATCAGGGCAATTCGATTCATGGTAGCCGCAGAGTATGAAGCGATTCAATTATACATGCAGCTTGCTGAGTCAACAGACAATAAACTCGCCATCGAAGTACTTAAAGATATAGCCGACGAGGAGCGTGTGCATGCAGGCGAGTTTCTCCGATTGCTTCGTGAACTTGCTCCAGAAGAAGACAAGTTCTATGCTGAGGGAGCAAAAGAAGTAGAAGAAGAAATCAAGAAAATGAAATAAATTCTCTCCGGGGTAACGCGAGCTTTAGGCTTTGTAACCACCACATAACCCTTTGGCAAAACCAGCTGTTGAGCGTCTACTCCGTTCGTCTATGCTGCGGGGTTGTGTGTTTTCGGACGAGTATTTTATAAAGACTGAGGTTCGTGTTGACTGGCAGATCGATAACCTATGGTGCGAGCGAATAGACACTCTGATACAAAACATACAGTAAGAGCTTTCAGGGAAGTTGCGGCACTATCTTTTTTCCAATCAACAACACGGGATCTTGTTTTGCCTATTTTAAAGATGTCGTTGCCCCGGCCAGAGCAGGACGCAGCAACACAGGTGTAGCCCCGCCCTAATCCAGCAAGCCACCAACCTTGGGGTGGTTTCAAGAGCGCCAGCGCTCAAATGCCCCGCTGGTCTTACTGTAGTCTTTTCGAGGATTTAAAATGGCAAACTCCGAAAAACCATATAGAAATAGTTTTTCAGGAAAAGGTGTATTCCCCCCTAAGTATGCTTTTACCTTACTATTTCCTTTCAGAAACATCTTTTTCTCTCCACAAAAGCTGATCAAAAGATTAGATCTAAAAGAAGACCATACACTCTTGGAAATAGGCCCAGGTCCGGGATATTTCAGCACTCACGTGGCCAGGAAGTTGAAAAAAGGCAGACTTTATTTACTCGATATTCAACAAGAAATGTTGGATTTTGCCAAAAAACGATTTGATAAAAGAAAAATAACAAACGTTGTATACAAATTAACGGATGGTATTAGCCTGGATCTTGAAAATAACTTTTTCGACAGAGTATTTATGGTGACGGTCATCGGCGAGGTCGACAACAAAAGTAACTACTTAAAGGAAATATACAGAATTCTGAAGGAAGATGGAATTTTGTCCATTTCCGAGTTGGCTGGTGATCCAGACAAGCTTAGTATTGATGAGCTTCAAGTTCTCGTCTTAGCGCACGGTTTTGCAGTAAGTAAGATATTTGGCAGCAAACGAAATTATACAATTAATTTCAAAAAAATGATTAAAATCTCCTGAATTATAGATGAATGATACAAATCTAAAGGAAGAATCATCCCAGAAAGACTACATTTTTAAGATTCATGGAGAGAAATAGAGAAAATATTTGAGGAAACTGCTGGCTTCGTCCCCGGGGGTGACCTCGAAGCTTAGTGTTAGCCACCTCAGACCCGCAGGGAGTCCCATGACTGAAAAATTACAGGCTATTCGCAAGATTAGCAACAGGTTGGCGACCGCGCTGGTGGTTCTGGTGTTCCTGATTATCTGCGGCGCATTTTTGACGTATAATAGCCCCGAAGGCAAGTTTGTCACCGCGCCGATTGCAGCATTTTCAGCTGGTATTATCGGCGGCTTTGTCGGTCTGCAGCGTCGACTGAAAATAATGTCGGAAGATGATCTGACACTGCTGGCGAATTCGTGGGTATATGTTTGCCTGTCGCCACTTGTTGGAGGAATCCTCGCGGTGGTGCTTTATGTGCTGTTCATTTCGACACTTATAAGCGGGGATCTTTTTCCAAAATTTATTCCCGATGCGGTTCCCAAACTTACTCCCGATACCAAAGAGCTGTGCATTGAAGTCAAGAAGGGCTTCTCGGATATCTTTGCAGTTCACGGTGAATCGGTCGATTATGCAAAAATGATGTTTTGGTCTTTCGTCGCCGGCTTCTCTGAAAGGTTTGTGACCGACATCATCAGTAAATTTGAGACTGTTCCCGGGGCAGGTCACCAGTCAGGCGCCTAACCCTTCATGCAAGAAGGCAGACAACGGCATAAAGCTGAGCTAACATGTTGTGCAAAAACAAAAAAATCAGGTCGTAATATGCTGCTAAAAAATTACAGAATCGAAATGTTCAGGCCAGGGTGTAATGCAAGCTTTCAATCACTCAATTGTTACGCGCATCTTGAACAAGACATCAGTGAAGTAATACCTTACCTGAACGGTGTACTGGGCGGAACGGGTTTCACTAAATCGCCACTTTCAGTTATGTTTAAAATACATGGCCGGCTTATTACTGTGCACCCGGACAAAATCTCCATAAATGCATTAAAGGATGCCAGTGAAGCTGAAAAAGTTGTGGAATGGATGAAAAATGAGATTAATGATGCCTGGGAAAATCGACACCAGATTACACCGAAATATGATGTGGCCAAAAAACCAGAGATAATGGAAGTTTTGAAGCTTTTACCAAAAACCAATTGTAAGGAATGTGGGCAGCCAACATGCCTTGTATTTTCGACATTGGTTATTCAAGGTGCCAAAGGCGCAGATGACTGTCCCCCATTAGTCGGTGAGAATAAACTTCTATTAACCAACTATCTCAGCCATTTCGACTTTACCGACTTTTAGACAAAATACTGCACCGTAAGTTACTTCCGCGAATGGGACAAAGCGTGACGGCTCTGACGAGAGATGTCTTGGGGCCGGTGGCTCAGTTTAAACGGTAGCTTCTCAATCAATTACAGGATCGATCAAATCATGTTCATCGTAACGCAAAGTGCTCAAAATCGGTTAGATATTGCATTGAGTGGCAAATTGAACTCAGAAGAAATGAAAATTGCACTCGATGAATTGGAAGAGAAATCAAAAAATATTAAAAACGGTACGATGCTTTACGATGTAGTCGATTTCAATCTTCCTTCAATTGGGGCAATAGCAATAGAGTTTTCACGCCTGCCATCAATGTTAGGCCTCGTGAAAAAATTTACTAAAGCTGCTGTTCTTACAGATAAAACATGGATTAAGAAAATAAGTGAATTAGAGGGCGCTTTAATACCAGGCCTGGAAATAAAAGGATTCTCCAGAGAACAGAAAGCAGAGGCAGAGGCTTGGTTGGACGAATAAGATTATTTATACAGACTCTTCAGGACAAATCCTCAGGAATAAATCGATGCCAAACAAGAAAGGTAACATCTTTAAAATGAATGGTCGCCTGTGTTTCTTTCGGGAATTTTTAAAACACCCGCTTGAGATTGGTTCGATTATTCCAAGTTCTCGATTTTTGGAGAGACGAATTGTGGAAGCCTCCGGAGTTGCTTCGGCCAGAGTCATCATAGAATTAGGCCCTGGCATAGGAGGGGTCACCCGGGCAATATTGCGCACGATGCCGCAACGGGCCAGGCTTCTCAGTATCGAAATAAATCCAAATTTCCATGGATTGGTAAGCAAAATTGAAGACGACCGGCTAACAACACATCTGGGCAGTGCCAGTGGACTGAGAGAAATCATCGCGCAATACGATCTGGATCCGCCGGATGCAATAATATCCGGCATCCCTTTTTCGACCATGGACCGTGACACGGGCACACAGATTGTTGCGGCAGTTTCTTCTGTGCTCCCGCCAAACGGCCGCTTCGTGGCCTACCAGGTGAAAGATCAGGTTGCGGAATTATGTCAGCCTTTCCTGGGACCCTGGCGCACTTCCATAGAGCTGCGCAACATTCCGCCAATGCGTATTTTCCAGTGGGAAAAGCGCGCCTGACGAGTTGCGAGTCGGCGTAGGAGTTATGCCTTGCCGCCGGGCAGATATTTCAAGCCGACGGATACGAGCAGATAGACCAGGGCGGCGATAGTAATTATAACCGGGCCGCTGGGCAGATCGAGTTCGTAGCTTATGCCGAGGCCGGATAGAATAAAAATCGCACAGAGCAAGATGGCGAGCAGCATCATTTGCCGGATACTTGTCGCGAAATTACCAGCGATAGCCGCGGGCAGGGTCAGTAGGGCGATGACCATGACGATACCGACAATACGCACCAGCAAGACAATGGTCAGGGCCGTCAGGCAGAGCAGGGTCAGGTAAAGCCAGTTGGTGTGGACACCGCGCAATCCAGCGAATTCATTGTCAAAGCAAATCGATAAAAATTTATTGTAGAAAATCCCGACAATACAGACAACGAGTACATCCAGCAGGAGAACAAAAAAGATATCGTTGCGGGTAATAAGCAGGATATTACCAAAGAGATAGCTCATCGGATCGGTATACCCCGGCGTTTTGGCGATAAAGAGCAGACCAATGGCCATGCCGGCAGACCATAGGGCCCCGATCACGCTGTCTTCCCGCTGTTTGGCAAAAGAACTCACCATTGCCAGGATTACCGCCGACAGCAGGGCCACTAGAATCGCTCCTTGCAGCGGGCCGAACCAGGTGACTCCCACGGCGTTCTGGAGATAAAGGCCCAGCCCCACACCGCCAAGCATACAATGTGAAATCGCCCCGGCAATATAGCTGATTCGCCGCACCACCACATAGGTGCCGATAATACCAAAAGGGACGGCGGCAAGCAGGCCGGTGATTACCGCATAGCGAAAGAAAGGCAGATTCGGATCGCCGAGAGCTGCAAAAAAATCAAACATGTTTATGTCCTTCGTCGCTGCATCTATGGTCGTGGCGAATCATCTGCAGATCACCGCCATACATGTCCCGAATAAGTCTGCCGGTCAGCTCGCTGGTCGGGTGAATAATCACTTCCCGATTAACGCAGGCAATCCGGCTGAAAAAGGATGAAGCGAAGCCAATTTCATGGGTGACCATCAAAATGGTCATTCGCTTGTTCAGTTCTCTCAATAGATCAAAAAATTGCGTTTCCGATTCCCGATCAATGTTGGCGGTCGGTTCGTCCAATATGAGTATCTTCCCGCCGGAGGCCAGGGCCCTGGCAATCAATACTCTTTGCCGCTGTCCGCCGGAAAGTGCCGAAAAAGAGCGGTCCAGCAGATCAGCCAGGCCAACTTCCCCCAGGGCATCCAGGGTTTTTTGCTTATCTTCGCGGCTATAGCGGCCGGTAAAGGAGTTCCCCAGCCGACCCATACAGACAACCTCCTGCACAGAAATCGGGAATTGTCGGTCATACTGGGCAAATTGCGGGACATAGCCGATAAGTCGATACGCATCCTCCGGACGTTTGCCGAAAATGGTAATCGTCCCGGCATTCGGAGTGAGAAGGCCAATTATCAGCTTGATCAGGGTGGTTTTCCCTCCACCATTCGGCCCGACTATACAGACAGAATCGTAAAGATCAATCGTCAGATTAACATTTTCAAGAATTTGCCTTTCATCGTAGCGGAAAGAAACTCCCTGGATCTCGATGGTTTCGTTTTTTCCGGTCATGGTACTCCCGCTGCTATTGGGCCAGTGCAGCAGATATTTTCGCTGCAATAGTTTTAAGATTTCCTGTCACATCTTCAGCCAGCGCGTCCAGCGGTACCACTTCACCACCAATGGCCCTGGCGATCACCTGACCACTTCGAGGGTCGAATTGCGGCTGCACGAAAATCACTTTCACCTTATCGGCTTTAGCCTC
>JBBRDD010000036.1:0-30103 GCA_038204235.1 Desulfobulbales bacterium | reverse complement strand
AGAGCAAGCCGCGCTTGCTCAACTCGTACCAGCCAGGAGACGAACGGCTCTTTTCGGCTGGTATAATCTCGCCGGTTCTTTTGCAACTGCAGCAGGAGCCCTTGCCGGAGGCTGGCTGGCAACATGGCTTCAGGATTTTGGTCTCAGTGCTTTTGCGGCATACCGCTATATCATGGCAGGATATACATTCTGCGGCGCAATACTTTTCCTCCTCTTTTCAAGGTTGTCAAAAGATTCTGAGGTCTACCGACCAGCGAATTCTTCAGTAGAACTGCCGACACGCTTTAATTTCGGAATCTCTCGTTCAAAAAAGATAGTCATGAAACTGAGTGGTCTTTTTGCTGTAGATGCTTTTGCCGGAGGGTTTGTGGTGCAGAGCATGGTGGCCTGGTGGTTCCATGTTCAATACGGCGTTAATGAGGGACTGCTTGGCACAATGTTCTTTGGGGCCAACCTGCTGGCAGGAGTGTCGGCTCTGGTTGCTACGAAAATTGCCGAGCGCATAGGTCTTATCAAGACCATGGTATTTACCCATATACCGTCCAATATTCTGCTGTGCCTGGTTCCACTCATGCCAAACCTCGGGCTGGCCATAACTGTGCTTTTATTGCGTGCAAGTATTTCCCAGATGGATGTTCCAGCCCGACAATCGTTCACCATGGCCGTTGTCGATCCTGATGAACGAACAGCTGCATCGGGCATCACCAATGTAGCCCGCTCGATCGGGGCCGCCTCGTCTCCGGTTTTGGCGGGTCTGCTTATGGCCAACCCACTCCTTTTCAGCACTCCCTTTTTTGTCGCCGGAGGGCTGAAGATTCTCTATGACCTCTATCTGTACAAAATATTCAAAGACGTACAGGAAAACCACTGAGACAAAATATGAAACAGCCAGCATCGCACTCCCAAAACGAGCCACCGGAAACGACCGCACCAACCTTTATGGAAGCCTTTCTTTTCTGGATGAAGCTTGGCTGGATCAGTTTTGGCGGCCCAGCAGGACAAATCGCCATCATGCATCAGGAACTCGTTGACCGAAAAAAGTGGATCAGCAATGACAAATTCCTCCATGCCCTCAATTACTGCATGTTGCTGCCAGGACCTGAAGCCCAGCAACTGGCGATCTATATCGGCTGGCTTCTCCACAAAACCAAGGGCGGAATCGCTGCCGGGGTGCTCTTTGTGCTCCCCTCGGTATTTATATTATTTGGTCTCAGTTACATCTACATCTCCTACGGAACATTGCCCTGGATTGCAGCAATTTTCGTAGGTCTTAAGGCAGCAGTGCTTGCCATCGTGCTTGGTGCCGTAATCAAGATTGGTAAAAAGTCCTTAAAGAATAACATGCTGATTGCTCTGGCTGTGCTTTCTTTTCTGGTTACTTATTTCCTGAAAATGCCATTTCCAATCCTGATTCTCTCTGTTGGCATCATCGGTATTCTCGGCAGTCAGTTCGCGCCAGACCTTTTTCTGGTTGGGAAAAAGCAAGGCAACGCAACGCCACTGGTTGACCCGCCATTTCCTGCGGATAAAGAAATGGGCAAAAAACTCGCGTCTCCTCTTATGCGAAACGCAAAGTTGCTTGCAGTGTTCTGCACTCTGTGGGCGGTCCCGTTTCTGGCTGTCTCCCTGCTACTGCCAGGGTCAATTTTTGCCAAGGAAGCTCTCTTTTTTACCAAGGCTGCCTTTCTCACCTTCGGCGGTGCTTATTCTTTGCTCGGTTATATTGCCCAGGCCGGAGTTGAGCAGTACGGCTGGCTAAGCAGTCTGCAGATGATGGATGGACTAGGGCTGGCAGAAACTACTCCGGGCCCGCTGATCATGGTTGTCCAGTTTGTTGGTTTTCTGGCGGGTTGGAATCATCCCGGATCACTGGGGCCACTCCTTGGATCCGTCACGGGCTCACTGGTTGCCACGTACTTCACGTTCCTGCCAAGCTTTCTCTTCATTTTTCTGGGAGCGCCGTATATCGAGAGGCTTGCAGGTAACACCAAAATGTCAGCGGCATTGGCCACTATTACCCCGGCAGTTGTCGGCGTCGTCTTGAATCTTGGAGTATGGTTTGGGACATATGTGTTGTTCCCGGCAGAGGGCTTTGCCTGGTTTTCTGCTCTGCTTGCCATAGTCTCATTTTGTTTGATGCAATTTTATAAAGTCGGAATGATAACTATAATAGCAGGTGCAGGTGGATTGGGATTGCTCTGGCATCTTCTCGCCTTCTAATACTTTTCAGGAGTCTATTTCACCCGGGAGAAAACGTATGGCAACAGCTATCACAGTTTCAGAACTGCAGAACATCTACGCCGAAAAAACAAATGCTTGTGTGATCGCCGTGAGAAGAAAAGCGGTTTCGCCACCCGGGCAAGGATAATTTTTCCCAAACTTCTGGCTCTGTGATCATGAAGTCAGTCTTTCTCTGGCGGAGTTAGTAATTTAACCGTTACTGGTAAATCCCGGATAGCAGGTCATCCCACCATCCACGAAAATCGTCGTGCCGTTTATATATTCTGATTCATCCGAAGCGAGCCACACTGCGACACTGCCAATGTCTTCCGGTACGCCTATTCGCTTATATGGAATGAGCTTGTTCAATTCATCCAAAGCGTCAGTAGTTTCCCAGGCATCTCTATTTATTGGTGTTTTTATAGCTCCAGGCGCTATGCTGTTACAGCGTATTTTGTGCGGGCCATATTCCTGGCAGATACTTTTCATCAACATCACAATTGCGCCCTTTGATGCCGCATAGTTGGCATGGCCTGCCCATGGGATTATTTGGTGCACAGAACTCATATGGATAATCTTCCCCAGTGATTTGGAAACATCGGAACGCATACCTCGTCTTAGAAACTCCCGAATGGCCTCCCTGGCACATAAGAACTGCCCGGTAAGATTCACATCCAACACAAAATTCCAATCCTCAAGAGACATCTCGTGTAACGGCGAGTCACGCTGTAATCCGGCGTTCGGCACACAAATATCCACGGTCCCGAAATGGCTGATTGCCTGCTGAAACATAGCCTCCACCTGGTCTTCTTTGCTTACATCACAATGAATCGCGATGGCATCCCCGCAGAGACTGTCCTTTGCTATCTTATGGGCAATATCTTCAGCTATTTCGGAGTTGGACACATAGTTTATCACTACATTTGCCCCACTCCGGCCAATCGCCGTGGCGACTGCTTCGCCGATTCCTGAATTTGCGCCTGTAACAATACAGGTTTGACCCGAAAGTCTTTGATTGTTTTTTTGCATATCATTATTCCAGTGTCTCATATTAATGATGACCTGTAAGACGAATAACCATAGTCGTTCAAGCAGGATTTATTGCCGGGCTGAGAACAAAAAAGATCGCAATGTTCAGTACCTCAGTTAGCGATATCATAAGGATTCATTGCGGTTTGTCTTGTAATACTTCATAAGGTTTTGGTAAACATCCACGGAAGAAACCCATCAATCTATAAGATTATAATTTAGCTGCTCAACCTTCCCAAGGTCTCTTTTGTACCATGCGCTCTTTTCTTTTCCTTTGTGCTTTTGAGGCATTATTGGGTGAATATAAAATTATCCTTTCGATCATTCTCATGAAAAGGGGACCTTACGGCTATGTCTTGGAACTTTTATCTGCCCATTGCTGAACACAGTCTTAACATTTTCATGCTTCTCGGCTTTGGCGCGGCTGTAGGCTTTCTTTCAGGTCTTATCGGTGTGGGAGGCGGATTCCTCATGACTCTCATCTTGATCATGGCCGGTATTCCCCCCACCATAGCTGCTACCTCCGATTCCAACCAGATCGTCGAGCCGGAGGATGGACACTTTTTCTTAGCCATGCTCAAGGTTAATCTGTTATACGTTTTTTCCCTTGAAATCCTCTTAAAGTATCTGTCGTTAGCCTATTTTAATCGCTACCCTTTTGCGGTCTGTAGAAGACGTGATCGCCAACTTCAGCTGTTTTGAGATACTCCGTAGCCCAATTTGGCACAGTGCTCCGGTGACTGAAAAACAATGCCCCATGGGATCTGTCCGGAAGCTGTCTATTGAGTGCTTTGCGGGCTATTTCCTTGGCAGTGGCATAGGATTTCGCCTCCTGCGCATCGTCTGATTGGCCATCGCACCACCAGGAGAACTGACAGGCCCCCTGCTCCTGGCCCTGCATGACAACTTCACAGATCGTGTTAGGAAAGCCTTCAATACCCAGCCGGTTCATAACAACATTGGCGATTGCTTCCATGCCGACAACCTCTTCGCCCCTGGCCTCCCAGTAGATGGTGCGTGCAAGGCAGGTAATCGCATCATCCAATGTTTTTTCACCTCTCGGATCGACAGCCTGCGCCTCGGGTTTGGTGATTCTCTCGGAAGGAGAAGGCACCGTCTGACTCCCTTCAGGTGCGGCGTTCTGCTCAAGTACCTCAGCCTTCTCCTTAGCTACCTGCGCCTTTTGTGCCCGGTTTGCGGCACTAACCTGTCCTGCGAGAAAAATCGTTAATAGAGAGATCACGATCAGTATCCATCGCATGATTAACCCCCTGGATAATTAATATGTTAAAAAGTGGTACCCGTTGCTTATTCCGTCAGACGCTGAGATTCAGCCACCTTTGAGATAGAGACAACGAATAAGAGACAATGCAATAAATTTCTCATGAGACAGTTCACCAGATAAAATGGTCGGCAATTGTCCCGTATAAACCCCGGCAATCAGGCAGAACAGTTGTTCCTTCCGGGAAAGCTATTTCGCCCTGGATACCGACAAAGTGCAGTCCTGTTTCTTCAGCCGCATTATAATCAGTCAAGGCGTCTCCCACAAAAACGCAGTTTTCCGCCGTGAGCTTGAAGGTGGCAAGCAGATTACGGATATGCTCGGGTTTTCTCACTGGTGAACCAAGAATTCTCTGAAAATAGCCAACCATATTCCGCCGCTTGATAATATATTTCAGCTCTTCTTCCGGAGTGCCGGAGATAACAAATACTGGCAGACAACCGAGGGTGCTGTCAAGAAACTCTTTAGCGCCATCAATCCAGGGCACATCAATAACCTTGTCAATAACCAGATTGGCATAGGCTGTCGCCCAGCGAATGAGTTCTGCATCACTCAATGGCTGCCGAATGATATGCTGATGCGCATGCTGTATTTTTTCTACCCTGCTGATACCGCCGTGTCGTTTATGATAGGCGACTATCTCAGCCACCGTTTCTTTGCTATAACCAGCAAACAGAGCCAGAAAAGCATCGGTCTTGGTGGAATTTGAATCGACTAATACCCCGTCAAAATCAAAGAAAAGTGCCTGGAGCGGAGGGGCCATAATTCCTTTCCCTTATGTTTTCGCAGAATATTCAATACAGTTTGGACATCCTCAAGATAACGTCATTCACGGTACAATACGAGAACAAACCCGATGACACCTGTGCAGAGAATATCCGGTTGCCGGTGCCCCACCAAACGGCCCGGACCTGCTTTCCCCACCTCGCCTGCCGCCAAAGTCCCTTGGAAAATGTTTGACAAACCGACCATTTCCCGGTAATTCTGTTTAGCGACTTAGAAAAGAATCCCGCAAAGTCATTTGGCGGGGTTAGTTGTTTTAATTGACGAACAAGCGGCAGATATCTGCCGCTTTTTTTTGTAGCCTTCCCCCTTCTTTAATGAGCATTTATCATGAGTGAAGAAAACCAAACCCTCGCCCAGCGCAGAGAAAAAGCAGAATCTCTGGCAGAACTGGGTGTCAAGTTATACAGCAACAATTTCAAACCGGCCAATGCAGTACAGGAACTCCTGCCAAAAGCTGACAGCCTCGAACCACAGGAGGCAGAACCGGATGGTGCCGTATATTCGGTCGCCGGACGAATCATCGCCATGCGTAAATTCGGCAAGGCGGCCTTCTGTACGCTTACCGATAAAACCGGTCAGATCCAGCTGTACATCAAAAAAGATATTCTTGGCGATGAGGTCTTCGAAACCTTTAAAAAATGGGATATCGGCGATATCATCGGGGTCGAAGGCACCCTGTTTAAAACGAAGGTGGGAGAACTGTCGGTGCAGGCCAGACAGATAACCATGATTTCCAAATCCCTTCGTCCCCTGCCGGATAAATGGCATGGTCTTTCTGACGTCGAGACCCGCTACCGCCAGCGTTATGTCGACCTCATCGTCAATCCCGACTCTCGGGAAATTTTCAGAAAGCGGGTCGAAATAATCCGGCTGGTTCGTAATTACCTGAACGACCTGAATTTTATAGAAGTTGAAACGCCGATGATGCAGCCCATCCCCGGCGGGGCCACGGCCAAACCGTTTAAAACCTATCACAATGCTCTGAATATGGATCTCTATCTCCGGATTGCCCCGGAATTATATCTTAAGCGGTTGCTGGTCGGTGGTTTTGAGCGGGTCTTTGAAATTAACCGGAATTTTCGCAACGAAGGATTATCCACCCGTCATAATCCGGAATTCACCATGCTTGAGTTCTACCAAGCCTACGCCACTTATGGTGATCTAATCACGCTGACCGAAGAGATGATCTCCTCCATCTGCCAGCAGGTGAACGGCACGATGAAAATCATGTATCAGGGAACAGAAGTCGATCTTACCCCTCCATGGAAGACACTGACCATGGACCAGGCCCTGATAGAAGTCGCCGGAATCGATGCAGAAACCCTGGCCGACAGCGCCAAGGTTATCGCGCTTGCCGGAGCAAAGGGCATTAAACTCGAAGAACAGGCCGGAGCCGGCAAGGCCAAAACCGAACTGTTTGAGCTGCTGGTCGAAGAAAAGCTGATCAATCCGACCTTTATCACTTCCTATCCCACCGAAGTGTCGCCACTGGCCAGACGAAACGAACTGGATCCGACAGTTACCGATCGGTTTGAACTCTTTATCACCGGCCGGGAACTGGCCAACGGGTTCAGTGAATTAAACGATCCTGTCGATCAACTCGAGCGGTTTGAAAAACAGATCGCCGATCGCGGCGATGACGATGAAATATATCCCGAGCTGGATGCCGACTATATCCGCGCTCTGGAATACGGCATGCCCTCGGCCGCCGGTGAAGGTATCGGTATCGACCGGTTGGTGATGCTCCTAACCGACGCACCGTCCATCCGTGACGTCATCCTCTTTCCACACCTCAAACCCGAGACGAAGAAACAGGAAAAAGAAGATTTAGCTTAATACCATCTAACCCGAGTCATAAAAAATATATGTTTGAATGGTTTGTCGGCCTGAGATATCTCCGGGCGAAACATAAGCATGGCTTTATCTCGCTCATCTCGTTTATCTCTGTTGCAGGGATCACGGTGGGAGTCATAGCCCTCATAGTCGTTCTGGCTGTCTACTCCGGCTTTACCGATGGCCTGCGCGATCAGATCCTGGGCGTCAATTCACATATTATTGTCCAGCACCTCAATGGACCGATCAACAACTATAAACTGGCCAGGGAACGGATCCTGACCGTCAAAGACGTTACCGGAGCCACTCCCTACCTCTACGCCCAGACCCTGCTAAGCGGCGCCTCCGGAGGTAATGGCGTTGTTCTAAGAGGCATGGATCCGGCCACGGCTGAAAACGTAGTCGGTCTTGCCAAACAGATGACCAGGGGGTCAATCAAAGATCTGGATCAGGCCGGGGATGTGCGGGTACCAAATATTATCCTCGGCAAAAATCTGGCCGCCGATCTCCGCGTTGGCGTTGATGATCGGGTGCGGCTTATTTCGCCGTCCGGCCCTCTGACCCCCATGGGTATCATCCCCAAGGTGAAGACCTGCCGGGTATCGGGAATTTTTGAGACCGGCATGCTCGAGTATGATTCAACGCTGGCCTATATGTCTCTTGGCAATGTCCAGAATTTTCTTGGCCTGGGCGATGTAGCCCATGGCATCGAAGTCTCCGTCAAAAAAAGTGCCCTCGGTGATGCCGATCAGATCGCCAGGCAGATTGCCGACAAGCTCGGCTCCGGATTTATCGCCAAAGACTGGATGACAATGAACAGCAACCTGTTCGCCGCTTTCAAACTGGAAAAAATCGGTATGTTCATTGCTATGGCCCTGATTATCCTGGTGGCGGCACTGAACATTATCAGTGCCCTGGTTATGGTGGTCATGGAAAAAAGCAAGGATATTGCCATTCTTAAATCCATGGGAGCGACTTCCGGCTCTATAATGAAGATCTTTTTCCTTCAGGGGCTGGTCATCGCCATTGCCGGGACAATCATCGGGGTTGCTGGCGGACTCGGCTTGTGCGAACTGTTGTCGCGTTATCATTTTATCGAGCTGCCGTCCAACGTCTACCCGATGACTACTCTGCCGATCAAGGTGCTGCCGCTGGATGTAACGATAGTTGCCGTCAGCTCTATAGTCATCACCCTGCTGGCGACTCTTTATCCATCGTGGAAGGCCTCTACCGTCCATCCGGCCGAGGTGCTCTCCTAATGGCTCTGTTTCGTGCGGCACATATCACCAAAATTTACGGCAGCGGCGAAACCGCGCTGACCGTATTAAAAGATGTCAGTCTCTCGGTCGAGCCAGGGGAAATGACCGCTATCATCGGCGCCTCGGGATCGGGAAAGACTACTCTGCTGCAGATTCTTGGCACGCTTGACCAGCCATCCGGCGGAGAACTTTTCTACCGGGAGAAACCGCTATTGAAAAAAAGTTCCAAAGAGCTGGCCGGATTTCGCAATGCATCGGTTGGTTTCATCTTCCAGTTTCACCACCTGCTGCCCGACTTCACCGCTCTGGAAAATGTGATGATGCCGGCACTGATTCATGGCCGAAACAAAAAGGACGTCATCGAACCGGCCCGGCAACTCCTTGAGCGAGTCGAACTGGGTCATCGGCTGCACCATAAGGTCGGCAATCTCTCCGGTGGCGAACAGCAGAGAGCTGCCCTGGCCAGGGCGCTTGTCATGAACCCGTCCCTGTTACTGGCCGACGAACCGACCGGCAACCTCGACTCCAGAGCAGGTGAGCTTGTCTTCGAGCTCCTCCATGATCTCTGTCGTGACCGTCGGCTCTCAACCATAATGGTCACCCACAATATCAACCTCGCCGGCCGGATGGATCATTGCCTTACCCTGCAGGACGGCGTTCTGAACCGTACCGTTTAACCCTCCCCTCTTCTGGACTGTTGTCCTTCGCTTTTGACAGATTGATACTTCATTTATACCTTTGTTATGAAAAAACAAAGAACGGAACTGCTCATTTTTCAACCGAACATCGTCTGTTGCACAAAACCAGAGGAGGTTACGTTATGCAAAAACATGCTCGATCCATGGTCCTCGCTTCTTTTACGGCGGATTCTTTTGCTCTGGGGGCCCACTGGATATACGATACCAACAAAATCGATCAGCAATTTGGCCAGATTACAACGCTCCTTGCCCCCCAGGAGGGAAGCTATCACCCAACCAAAAAATTAGGTGATTTAACCCATTACGGGGATCAGAGTTTTCATCTGCTTGGATATCTTGCAGCCCACGGAGGAAATTTCAACAGCAATGAATACAGCCGGGCCTGGCAGTCTTTTGTCGCTGACTATCAAGGGTATAAAGATCATGCTATGAAAAAGACGCTGCAGAACCTTGCCGACGGTCGGGGACCGGACAGCTGCGGTTCTGATTCTACCGATCTTGGCGGCCCTGCGCAGATCGCTCCACTTATCTACTGTTATAGAGAAAACTTAGATGCCCTGCTTGAGGCCGTCACTGCTTTCACTTCACTTACCCATTGTGGCCCCGGCGTTATCGGCGGCGCCCTTTTCTTAGCCAGGAGCTGTTTCTCGATTTTGCACGGTGCCACCCCGGGAGAGGCTTTCCGCCAGGCAATCAACCAATCGACGGAAAGCCCGGAGCTGGATCTTCGCCTGCAGAAATGTCTTGTACCGGCAGGTATCGATACTCGTCAGCAAATCAAAGAATTTGGCCAGATGTGCGCAATTAAAGCGGCTCTTCCCGGGGCGGTATATACAGTTTTACAAAATGAAGACAACCTGGAAGAGGCTTTTATCGAGACGGTCATGGCCGGCGGCGACTCTGCGGCCCGCGGCATGGTAGTGGGCATGATTCTTGGCGCTTACCATGGCCTGGATAAAATCCCTTCGCGCTGGCTTGAAAAGCTCACCGGATATGAGCAGATACGAACAGCTTTGGACACCTTGCCCTAGCAGGTGCAACCGACAAGCTCCTGCAGCGCCTTGTCCACGCAGAACCAGTTACCAGAACGGATCTTTAAATCACATTTAAGAAATTCAAATTCGAATTACGTAACAGGAAGAACTGCGGATTGAGCGAGCCGGAAATTAAATTTTTCAACCATCTGAAATAAGAGCAAATATAAATAAATCAGGCAAAACTTATCCTGGCACGATGATTGCTATATATAAACCGTTCCCAAAAGAACTCAAAGAAGCCCCCCCCAATCGGGTAGAATTTACGTAATTTGTATTTTCTGCCCGATTTTTTTTTGTCTTGGGTGCACCGACAGCCACTGCAGTACGAATCAATGTACCCAGTACAAAGGGTTCATCCGCTTGTTACTTTCCAACAGAAAGTTATCTTTTTTCAGCCGCACAATGTAACGCCTCTTTGGTAAAAAGCGTTGAAAAGCATTTGTTGCAGGAAATACATGAGGCCTTTGTCCTGTCACCGTGCTCCCATCTTTGAACCAGATGTGGCTCCCTGATAAGGGGTCGGGAAAGCGCCACATAGTCAGCAAGACCGGAATTCACGACATCCTCAGCACTGGTAAAAGAGAGAAAACCGCCTACCAGAATAAGAGGTATGCCTATTTCGTTTTTAAAGGTGCGGGCAGCATCTTTATAATAGATCTCTTTTGCCTCTGAGATGGACGTCCCTATTCTAGAAGGGATAAAGGGACCCGACGCAAAGGTGCCGCCACTCATTTCAATGGCGTCCAGGCCAAGTTTTTCAAGCATAAGGGCCACCTTTATCATCTCCTCCACCATGAATCCCTCATCCAGAAAATCCTCGGAGTTTATTTTGGCCATAACCGGATACGATGGCCCCACTCTTCGCCTTATTTCCTGGTAGACTTCAACAAGAAATCTGGCGCGGTTTTCCAGCTTGCCGGCGTAGTTGTCCGATCGCTTATTGCTGCAGGGAGCAAGAAACTGACTCAGCAAATAGCCGTGGGCTGCGTGGATCTGGACCGCATCAAATCCCGACTTAACCGCTCTTTCAGCCGCGTCACCAAAAGCGCTGATGGTTCTTTTAATGTCGCTTTCGGTCATGGCCGATACTTTTTTAACACCTTCTTCAAAGATGTCGCAGGGCCCAAGAGGACCATATTCCCCCTTACCTATTCCCCTGAGCCCGGCGTGGGCTAGCTGTATGGTGACAACGCCGCCATTTTCATGCACAGTCGAAGTCAGCCGTGTCAGGCCTTCGATCAACGTGTCGGAAAAGATCCCCATCTGCCGGGGTCCGGCCTGACCTTCTCTTGTTACATTGCTGTGGCCGGTGATAATCAGCCCGACACCCCCGCAAGCAAGTTCCGCCATAGTTGCCAGCAGTTGGTCTTTAACCGTACCGTCAGTGTCAGCCATTGCCTCGTAGGTAGCCGATCGCACAAAACGGTTATTCATCTTCATACCGTTTATCGCGGTGGGTTTAAATAATGCAGACATTTTTCTCCTTTTTATATTGTTAAGCTGCTGAAGACCTCTTTCTTTTTACAATGGACCAATGCGAAAAACTGCTGCATAATACTTTACCTCAACGGAGCTTCGCCTTCCGGGTTGACATGTGCAGTTATGCCAATATACTAGCCACATACAGATGAATGTCAACAGCTGCAGGATGTTCACCAAACGCAGTCTATCACGTGCTCGTAAAGCCGCTGTTCTTGTTTTTTAAGACATGCAATCTTTACTGGGAGGAATTGCGCAATGCATGAGTTCTACTTAGAAGACCTTCAGGTGGGTCAGGTTTTCGGATCAGGGCGGCTGACAATCGAGGCTGCCCAGATCAAGAAATTTGCGGCCGAGTTCGATCCACAGCCATTTCATCTCAGCGAAGATGCCGCACAGCGCACCTTTTTCCAAGGACTTGCCGCAAGTGGGTGGCACACCGCGTCGCTAACCATGCGGCTTCTGGTCGAAGGTGCCTTCAGACCGGCAGGAGGCATCATTGGTGCAGGTTTTGATGAGCTGCGCTGGCCGCGACCGGTTCGACCTGGGGATGAATTACGGGTCGAAATCGAAATCCTTGAAGTACGTCCGTCAAAATCGCGACCAGAGCAGGGAATGGTCAAGGCACGCACCACGACTCTGAACCAGAACGGAGATATCGTCCAGATCTCGGTTGGAAACCTGCTTGTGCCGCGTAGATCGATGCCCCTCGAAAAACTGTAAAAGGGTACTTTTCCAGCGGCGCTGACAAGCCTTTTTATATCGGCCAGGAGAACAGTGGTAAATCTGGCCCTGATGACGGATCCGGTGAGGACAAGACCATGATAATGCAACACCCCATTCACCAGAACTCTCGAATGGTTTCTGAGCAGAAGACGCCGGCCAGACCGAATCATGGCAAACCAACCTGCTTTATTGTGCTTGTTCCGGTAACACCACAACCCCATCCTGGTCGGCATAAAGCCATTCGTCGGGTCGGAAAACAACACCGGCAAACTCTACCGGAATACCAGCGTCCCCTGCCCCATTCTTGATACTTTTCCGTGGATTTGATGCAAGAGCCAGGACACCAAGCGGCATCGTGTTGATATCTTCTCTGTCACGAATGCAACCGAAGATGAGGACACCCGCCCACCCGCTATCGACTGCTTTCTGCGCTAATTGGTCTCCCAGCATAGCGCAACGCAGAGAGCCTCCGGCATCAACAACCAGGACTCGCCCCTCCCCCGGTTGGGTCAGGTATTCGCTGACAAGTGAATTATCCTCGAAGCATTTCAGGGTTGCTATGCGGCCATAAAATGATCGATGTCCGCCATAGTGGTGGAATAGAGGTGAACAAACATGGAGTTTTTCTTCATATCTATCATAAAGATCGGCGGTTTTTATGCTTATATCCATACTCAAATCCTGTAAAGAGGCAAGGTGGGCGGACACTCAGCCTATAGTTCCTAACATAAAAATGACATCCAACAACTTTGCGGCTACCATCGTCGCTAGTGACGCTCGATATTACATTTCGACAATATCAGCAACAATGTCAGCCTGGGCAAATTCATGCTGAATAATGCCTTACTGTATTCTTATTTTTGACAACCACATGATCCTCGAATGATAAGTTTTGTTCTCAAGACAACCTCTCGATTTGAACGCGTCGGGTCCTGAATCCTCTTGATGAGAAGTTCAGTGGCAGTACGACCAATCTCATAGGTGGGCTGCTCAATAACTGTAATCGCCGGTTCAAGCAACTGGGCACAGGTAGTATCATCAAAACTGGCGAAAGCTATATCATCTGGTATCTTCAGCTTTTTCTCACGAATAGCCAGCAGCACGCCTGCGGCCAACAAACTGTTGCTGGTTAGGATGGCATCCGGCCGATCCGGCATCTCCAGCATTTTCATGGTGGTGTTAAACCCATCTTCTTCTCTGGGATTGGCAAACTTTATCAGCTCGATAGCCGGCTTAATGTTGTGAGCCTTCAAGGCTTGAATAAAACCCTCGTGCCGCTGACTGCCAGTGACACTATCTCCACCGAAAACTCCACCTATTCTTTGGAAACCATGCTCTATCAAATGACTTGTGATAGTGTGGGCCGCCTGAATATTATCAATGAGGACATTATCAACATCCAGATTGCTCACATGTCGATCAATTATAACTACCGGCATGTTGAGGGCAGATATCTCGGTAAAATTTTCAATGGTATGCCGCGTAGGTGACAAAATAACCCCAGCGACATTTTCATCGCGAAGAATATTCAGACATGACTGTTCTTTTATCGGATTTTCATCCGTATTACAGAGCATCACAATATAGCCCTGCTCATAGGCTGCATCGTCAACAGCCCGACTGACCCGTTGAAAAAACGGGTTTTCAATATCGGAAACAACTAACGCTATTATCTTTGATGTATTTGATCTCAGGTTTTGCGCAACCCGATTTGGCCGATAATTCAGCCTTTGCACTATTTTCATTACATGTTCATGCACTTCAGGCCGAACGTGCGGTTTGTTCGCTAAGACTCGTGATACTGTGGCTGTTGATACACCCGCAGCTTTTGCAACATCTTTAATTTTAACCATCTGACGATCACTTTCCTTGATTGGTTGGTAGTTACGCTTGTCATTATACTGTAAACGTTTACACTATTTTAGTCAATTACATTTTTGCAACAGCTGTTTTTGAACAGAAAAACATGCTGTTTCCCCATTACCTGCCGGTCTTTTTTGCTTACTTTAATTTTATAATCCCAATTTTTTACCATATATCCTATTGATAATATATGTAAATATAAATATAAACTTAATGATCGAAGAACCGGCCGATTGAGGAAAGCTTCATCTAAGCTTTGCCGGCAAATAGATATTCATGTTTCCTCACTCTCTACTTTTTGCAGATACCTCTCACAATGCAACATGTAAACGTTTACCGAGACAAATGGCCAATATGAGCAGTATTATCAATATATTTTCAAAATATACCAAAACAATTCTACATTTTTATCGTTTAATAACATACATATAAATGCATATTTATATTAACGTCAGAGACCACACTAAAAAGAGGGTAAAAAACATTTGACACATTATATGTAAACGTTTACATTTAGTTCAGGAATACAACTCGTCTCCTTTAAACTGAAAGAGACCGGTTCGATGTACCCTTAGCAGATAAACCACATGGCCAAACCACATTAACCCATTCAACAAGGAGGCCTTGAAATGAAAGAGTCAATTCAAGGAATTGGCGTCTCCTGGCCGGGATAATCCCCCTCCAACACTGGTCCATTTATCGCCTGAGGTTTGATTACGGATAATTTAATAACCATGTAACTGGGAGGTAGGTTTATGTCCGGTAATACGTTGAAAGTAGGTGTCCAGTCATTTGGGCGGTTCTTAAGTGGTATGGTAATGCCAAACATTGGTGCTTTTATCGCTTGGGGGTTGATTACTGCCTTGTTTATACCAACCGGTTGGTTGCCTAATGAAAAATTGGCGTCACTGGTTGGTCCTATGATTACGTACTTGCTGCCGCTTTTGATTGGTTATACAGGTGGTAAAATGGTTGGTGGTGACCGTGGTGCCGTAGCAGGAGCTGTTACAACGATGGGGGTCATTATCGGCAGTGGTATTCCGATGTTCATGGGGGCGATGATTGCAGGTCCACTGGGAGGTCTGGCAATAACGAAATTTGACCAGAAGGTGCACGGTAAAATCAAACCTGGCTTTGAAATGCTGGTCAACAATTTCTCCCTCGGCATTATCTCCATGGTGGTAGCTTTAATTGCCTACGCAATAATTGGCCCGCTCGTTTCTGCACTTACCAAGGCGCTGGCGTCGGGTGTGGGCTGGATTGTGAACATGTCTCTCTTGCCTCTGGTGTCAATCATTGTCGAACCTGCAAAAATTCTGTTTTTAAACAATGCCATTAACCATGGTGTTTTCACACCTTTAGGCGCAGAACAGTCAGCTAAGGTCGGCGCCTCCATTTATTATTTGATTGAAACCAATCCAGGTCCTGGTCTGGGGGTTCTTCTCGCTTATATGGTGGCGGGTAAAGGTACGGCACAAAAGTCAGCCTACGGCGCGGCTATCATTCACTTTTTTGGTGGTATCCATGAAATATATTTTCCTTATATTTTAATGAAGCCAAGATTGGTTATTGCGGTGATCGCCGGCGGTATGGTCGGTGTTGGGTTTAACATGGTCACCAGCAATGCCCTGGTTGGTCCTCCATCGCCTGGTTCCGTGTTTGCGTTGATCCTGATGTCCACAAAAGGAATGGGTATTGTCTTAACCTTGAGTTCCATTGCGGTTTCCGCTCTCACTTCGTTTCTCATTGGTTCAGTAATCATTGGCAAGGACGCTTCGGAAAGTGATGATTTGGAAGCCGCCACAGCTGCTGTTGCCGCAAGTAAGGCTGAAGCCAAGGGACAGGCGACCCCTGTTGCGGCAGGAAGTGTTCGATCAATTGTTGTGGCTTGCGATGCCGGCATGGGATCTTCAGCCATGGGCGCAACGGTATTGCGGGGCAAAGTGAAAGCTGCCGGCTTAAATATTGAGGTTACCAACGCAGCTATTAATGATCTCAAAGATGCGGACATCGTCATTACCCAAAATGAATTGACTGCTCGCGCTCGGGCTAAATTGCCAAATGCCCAGCATTTGAGCATCGATAACTTCATGGACGCAAGCTTCTACGATGACCTGGTAGCCAAACTCGTTCAGGCACCTGAATCACAAAACAACCAGACTGCCGTGGCAGATACTTTAACCGTCAGTTCGCAACAGATTTTAGTCAGTCCACAACAGATTTTATTAAATGCTCAAGTAACGACGAAAGATGAGGTACTCGATCTGATTTCTCAAAACTTGTCTTCTTTATGTCTCGTCCGTGGAGACTATTTGGATGCACTCACTGCGCGTGAAGAAAAAGTCAGCACCTATCTTATTAATGGGGCTGCCATCCCACACGGTGTCAATGAAGCAAAAGAGCAGGTTATAAAAACTGGTGTTTTTATTGTGCAGGTACCTGGGGGTGTTGTCTGGAATGCCAAGGGAGACGTGGCTCGCTTGATCGTCGGGATTGCCGCCAAAGGCAAGGATCATTTGAGCCTGCTGCAGCGGCTGACCAATGTGGTCATGGATGAGACAGTAGCCGAACAACTGGCAACGACAACCGATAAAAACGATATTTTGCAGGCGCTCAACGCAGAGCAACAGACTGCACCGGAACAACAGGAAGATTTCGCAATTGTCGCACAGGCACAGGTTGTTGACGCTCAGGGTATGCATGCCCGCCCTGCCAGCTTGATTGCAGAACAAGCGGTAAAATTTTCAGGAACGGATATCCGCATTCGCAACGATCAGAGGACAGCAACTGCTAAATCAATGGCAGCACTTTTGTCCATGGGCGCAAGTCTTGGCGATGTCCTGACAATTTCCGCCCAAGGACCTGAGGCAGAACAGGCCGTTCAATTTCTGGCGGCAATGATTCGTGAGGGATTGGACAATGAGGAGGAACAGGCTAATGCATCGTATAATCCTCTGACCGTTTTATCAGCTCTGCCCGATGTTCAGTGTCGTTTAACCTTAAAAGGTTCCGCCGCATCACCCGGTATTACGATGGCACCTGCATTTCGATTGCAGGCGGGAAAGATGAGATATGAGGAGGAAGCACAAGATCCCAAAGCGGAAGCCAAACTTTTCAGCACTGCCCTGACCGAGGCCGCCCATCAACTCGATAAACTGAAAGCCAACCTGCAAAGCAGGGCACCAAATGAAGCCGCCATTTTGCATGCTCAGAAGCAATTGCTGCAGGATGAACTGGTGTTAACCGACAGTGAAAAGTTCATTGTAAATGGTAAGACTGCCGCCTGGTCTTTTCATCAAGCTATTGAAAAGCAGGTTGGGTCACTAAAAACAGTTGACAACGAGCGGTTGAGGGCACGAATTGCCGATCTTATTGATGTCCGTGATCGGGTAGTGGCTTTGATGGTGCCCGCCGTTTCAGCAGTTACTTATCCGCAAACTGATTTCATTTTAATGGCAAAAGATCTAACGCCTTCGCAAACAGCTGGATTGTATGGTCTGAAAGTTCGCGGCATCTGTACAGAGCTTGGCGGTCCCAACAGTCATATGGCGATTCTTGCCCGAGCCCTGGGTATTCCAGCAGTGGTTGGCCTGGGTGATGGAGGGCTTGCGGACATTGAGAATGGTGAATTGATTATTGTCGATCCACAGGCATCGTCCATTTATGTTGATCCGGATGAAAAAACGCAGGAAAATGGGCTGAAATGGATTGAACAGTGGGAACAGATCCGCACAACAGAAGATGCACAAAAACATAAGGCCGCTGAAACGCTGGATGGTCGACATATCGATGTCGTATGCAATATCGCCAATCCGGAAGACGCGAAACTTGTTCTAAACGATGGTGGCGAAGGTGTGGGGTTGTTGAGGACTGAGTTTCTTTTTGAGTCTTCAACAACAGAACCATCTATTGAGAAGCAATGCGATGCCTTAAAAGCCATCATCAAAGAACTTGGCAGTCGTCAGTTGGTCGTGCGTACGGCTGATATTGGCGGAGACAAGCCTGTGTCCTGGCTGCATATGCCTCATGAAGATAACCCTTTCCTTGGTGTGCGAGGGATTCGTCTGTCGTTTAAATATGAAGACATATTCAAACGCCAACTGGAAGCCATTTACCAAACGGCAAGCTGGCAGAAAGAGACATCCGGCTCGACCGGACTGCACATTATGTTTCCGATGATCGGTAGAATGTCGGAGTGGAGAAAAGCACGTGATATTGCCGAAAGAATCCGGTTGCAGTTAAACGCGCCTCCGTTGCCCCTTGGTATTATGATTGAGATACCATCCGCTGCGATGGTGGCCGAGCATTTGGCGAAAGAAGTGGATTTCTTCTCCATCGGTTCAAATGACTTAACGCAGTACACCCTGGCCATAGATCGCCTGCATCCAGATCTCTGCTCTGAAGCTGACAGTTACCATCCTGCATTGGTGAAAATGATTGCGATGACGGTAAAAGCTGCACAGGCTCATGGGAAAGGGGTTGGTGTATGCGGTAATGCGGCTGCGAATCCTAGTCTCGCGACACTGCTCGTGGGCCTCGGTGTGACTGAACTGTCAGTCAGCCCAGCCAATGTAGGGGCGGTGAAAAATATTATCCGCGCAGTGAATTATAGTAAATTACAAGAAAAAGCGAAAAAAGCACTACAACTGGAAAGTTCAGAAGCCGTTATGGAACTGTATAAAAATAACGACGACTTGTTGTAGCATCTAACATATTAACACCCCTAGGAGATACCCATGACATCACAATATAATAAATACCATTCCATCGACCTTGCCGTACCTGAAAAAACCTTAGCCTGGAACATGTACGGCGCAGGTGAAGAAAATATAGGAAAAGACGGAAAACCTGAACAGCTGCCAGTGCCAAAACCGGAGGCAAACCAACTGCTGGTACGAGTTGACAGCGTCGGACTCTGTTTTTCCGATGTAAAACTGATTCGCATGGGAGAAAAACATCCCAAATTGTACAATCGCGACCTCAAGCAAGAGCCAACCAGACTTGGCCACGAAGCGGCACTTACGATTATTGAAGTAGGAGAAGAATTGAAGGAAAAATACCGTCCGGGGCAGCGTGTGGCGGTACAGCCTGACATCTACCAAAACGGTAAGAGTACAGCGTATGGCTATACCATCCCCGGAGGCCTTATTCAGTATCACCTGATTGGGTCGGAGATGCTGGAAACAGATGAAGGCGCCTGTCTGCTGCCGATAACCGGCGACATGGGCTACGCCGAGGCCTCACTGCTTGAACCATGGGGCTGTGTTCTTGCATCCTACACCCAGCGAAGACGTCTTGATCCCAAAGATGGTGGCGTCATGTGGATCATTGGACGACCGAGTGATCAACGCGGGTATGAATTTTCAGGAGGTCTTGCCGCTCCTGCGACCATTATTCTAACCGACGTTCCACCCACGGTTGCAAGGCTTGTCGAAGAGACATCTGCGACAGTTGTCGTACGTAATGGTATTGGTCCTGACCAGTACAGCGCACTCGCTGACGAATTCACAGGAGGTAAGGGTTTTGATGATATCGTCATGCTTGATCCCCGTTCCGCCGAAACTGTAAGTACTGTTGCCAAATTTATTATGCGCAGGGGAACTCTCAATCTGGTCGGCCAGACACCACTCGACGGTCTGGTAAATGCCGATGTTGGCCGTCTTCACTACGACTATATTGCCTTTATCGGCTGCCAGGGTCCTGATATTGGGGCCTCCTATGGCGAGAAACGTAACCGCTGTGAACTTAAAGCAGGAGGGACAACTGTTTTTGTTGGTGCCGGCGGACCAATGGGGCAAATGCATGTGCAGAGAGCCATCGAACTTCCCAATGGACCGAGCAGGGTTATAGCCACTGAGGTCAGTGACTTGCGACTGGCCGCTCTCCAGGAACGATTTGGACCCCTGGCAGCGAGGAATAACTGTGAGCTTTTGACCTTTAATCCCCAGACAAGCAAAGAATCACTCCATGATTTTGTCATGAAAATTACTGGCAACCAGGGTGCCGAGGATGTTGTTGTCAGCGTACCTATTGCTGGTGTCATGGCTGAGGCGGATACCTTGATGCATAAGGATGGCATGCTGGTCTTTTTTGCCGGGGTACCCAATGGAACAATGGCCCATTTAAATTTAAGTACGGTTTACATGAGCAATGCGCAATATACCGGCACCTCCGGGCTCAGCCTCAACGACCAGTTTCAGGTAATGGATCAGGCTACAAAGGGGACGTTGAATCCGGGCCGCAGTGTTGGCGCCATTGGCGGAATGAATGCTGCCAGAGAGGGGATCCAGGCGATGATTGATGGTCGTTATGCTGGCAAGATTATTATCTTCCCACAATTCCCTGATCTGCCGCTGATAGGACTAGATGATTTGCAGGATACTCATCCTGATATTGCTGAGAAACTCGAACCCGGCAACATGTGGACTGCTGAGGCGGAAGAAGCGCTTTTTGAAAAATACTGGAAGGGATGAGAAAATGATTTTCACTGTAACACTCAATCCTGCTGTCGACCGTGAGATGACGGTTGATCGGATCGCTTTTGATACTGTCCTGCGCGCCTCGGATTGGCGGGTAGACTGCGGCGGCAAAGGTTTTAATGTTGCTCGCATGCTTAAGTCACTTGGTATTGCGAGTGTGGCGCTCGGTTTTGCTGCCGGTAAAAGTGGGGAATTGCTGAGCGATAAGCTCAAGACTTTGGAGATTGAGACCGATTTTGTCTGGGTTGAGGGAGAAACTCGCACCAATGTGTCCATTGTCAGTGCTGACGATGGACACTATGTGAAGGTCAATGAACCGGGGCCGAGCATCACTAAGGCAGATCTTGCCCAACTGGCAAAAAAAGTAGCCGATCTGGTACAGGCAGGAGACTGGTGGGTAGTGGCCGGCAGTCTGCCTCCGGGGGTGCCGCCAGGCTACTATACTGAGCTGATTGCCATTATTCAGACGGCAGGAGCGAAAGTATTCTTAGACACAAGCGATGAGGCCTTGCGTCAGAACTGCGGCGCCAAACCCTTACTGGTAAAACCAAACGACGAAGAAGCACATGAGCTGACAGGGCTCCCTGTCAGCACACCTGCAGAGATTGCCGCAGCTGGAAAAGCAATCTCTGCCATGGGCCCAGTCAGCGTAATTATCTCTCTTGGCAAAGTAGGCGCCGTACTGGCCGATAAAGGTAAAGCATGGCTGGCTTCCAGTCCCAAAATAATTGCGGCCAACCCAATTGGGGCTGGTGATTCTATGGTTGCCGGAATTGTGTGGGGACTCAGCCAGGGGGACAGCATGCAGGATGCCTTGTGTAAAGGGATTGCCTGCGGCGCTGCAACCGCCAGCCAAAAAGGCACATCGGTTGGTTCTCTATTGCAGGTAAACGAATTGTTAGCACAGGTTCAGCTGAGCGAAGTATCTCAATGAACAAGAGGAGAAGGTTATGACAATCCGCATAGGCATTAATGGTTTCGGTAGAATCGGAAGAAATATTTTCAGAGCATTGGCCAAGGATCCACAGTTTAAAGATATAGAGATAGTGGCCGTAAACGATCTGACCGACACAAAAACTCTCGCTCATTTGCTTACCTATGACTCAGTCATGGGCCGGATGGACTCTGAGGTGGAAATCTACAGTGAATGAATAGTCGCAGGTGGCAAAAAGGTCCAGGTAAGCAGCCACAAAAATCCGGCTGATATTCCCTGGGCCGATATGGGGGTGGATTATGTGGCGGAATGCACCGGACTCTTTCGTGACATTGAGACGAGGCCCATATTAACGCTGGTGCAAAGAGTTTGGTGATTGTCTGGCTCCAGCTTATCTCGAAAATCAGGCTATAACGCAGCTGTCATAAGCTCTCTGCAGGAGTAGACCCTCTCCTGCCTATGGGATTCTTAAGGGAAACAGGCGATTAATAGCGAACCACCCCGCAACAGTCAGGCCTGCCGAACACACACCCAGCACTCCCATAACCTGCACAGTATTCTGCCAGCCAAGAGATATAAACCACATCGAGCAGGAACCCGTTACAAAAAAAACAAACACCATTAAGGATGACGCGGCACCGACATCCTCATCCACTTGTTCCAGAATAAGATTATTGCCCGGCGGTCTGCCAAAGGCAAAAAAGAACGTGAGAAACCACATCGGTACTGCGAGAGTGAAAGCATTTGACATATCGGCAAACAGCAGTGAAAAAGACGCGAGCAGCACCCCAAGATAACTGACAGGAAGCAACAGGGTAAGAGGCAGGTGGCGGGCAGTTCTGGAGAACACTAAGGGAGCGAACATAAAAGCTGAGGCATTACCTGCAAAGAAAAAACCATACTCCCGTGCAGAATATCCAAAGAGAGTGATATAGATATCGGAAGAGACTGCGATAAAGGCAAAAAAGGGAGTGCCAAGAATAGCAAGAGCCAGGGTCAGCAAAAAAAACTGTTTGTTACCAAGCAGCCGCACATAGCTCCTGAACACCCGCCGCAGTTTATCCGTATTCAGCTCATCCAGCGTTTCATGCATGCACCAGACCCCGATCGCGGCAATCGTGCCCATCATCGCCTGCAGCACAAACACCCAGTGCCAGGACAATGAAACGATAATCCAGCTGCCGATAATGGGCGCCAGCATTGGTGCAGAAGCAACAATCACGCCAAGCTGAAGAAAAACACGCTGCCGGAGGCTCCCTGCAAAAAGGTCCTTACAGATGGCAAAGGAAATGGCGGAGGCACTTGCCGCGCCTGCGCCCTGGAGGATTCGACCGATGATCAGCATGAAGACGTTATCCGCGAGCGCGCAAAGCAGGCTGGCAACGACATATAATCCAATACCGGCGAGTAAGGGCGGGCGCCTGCCGTAACGATCGGAAAGTGGCCCATAGAACAAGAGAAAGCCGCAATAGGTTATGAAAAATCCAATCAGCGTCAGATTGACAATAGCCAGCGGTTGCCGCCAGGATTGAGCCAGAAGCGGAATAGCTGCCAGATACATATCTGTTGAAAGTGGTGGAAATGCGGCCAGAAGCGCGAGTAAGGCAATCTTTTTTTTCATAGAGAAGCCTCATGGAATCGTAAAATTTGCGCGATTACGATTGTAGCATCTTGCAGAATTTCCCGAAGATTGCAGAGGAGATGTTTTAAAGACACAGCTTGAGGGGTAAAATCAGTCCGTCCATTCCTTTTTAATCGCAAGGATATCGTTTATGTTGGCAAAGAAAATGTCAATAATCTCCGGGTCAAAATGACTCCCTCTCCCTTCCAGCAGAATAGCCTGGCAGACTTCTTCAGCTAAAGCCTTTTTGTAGGGACGCTCACTTCCTAGAGCATCATAGACATCGACTACCGCTACAATTCGGGCAATGAAGGGGATCTGACTCGCCACCAGCCCACAGGGATATCCTTTACCATCCCAGCGCTCGTGGTGACACAAAGCGACAACCATCGCCATTTCCAGCAAAGAGAGGGAACCTATGTCGTCGGCCATACGAATTATATCTGCAAATTCAAAACGTTCATACACTTTTGCAGAAGAATAATGACGCAGGATATCACAGCCTATCTCGCAATGATGCTGCATTATAGTCCGTTCTTCTGCCGTCAATTTTCCCGGTTTAAGAAGAATAGTGTCGGATATGCCGATTTTACCAATATCGTGTAAAGGCGCAGCTTCGGCAAAGGTATTGGCCAGGGAACCGTTCATGCCGGCGGCTTTGGCCAATAGAGAACATATCTTTCCCACCCGGATAACGTGCCTTCCTGTTTCGTTATCGCGATACTCTGCCGATTTCCCCAGGCTGTACAGCAACTGGCGCTTGATCTCCTCCAGTTCTCTGGTGCGCTGCTCGACCTTTTTTTCAAGATTCTGTTGATAGTCCCGGTTTTGTCTGATGAGTTCTGCAGCCTCAAGGGCTTTTTCAATGGTATTATTGATCAGGGAAAAGTTTTCGATCGGTTTTGTAATAAAGTCGCGGGCACCAATTCGTAAAGCCTCAACCGCCTGGTTCACACCACCTATGCCGGAGACAACGATTATGGGCAAATCCGGCCATCTCTGCACGGCTTTTTCAATGAAATCGTGGCCGTTCATGATGGGCATATTAAGATCGACAGTTACCAGATCTGCTGGCCATTGCTCCAGGAGAAACAATCCGTCAAGCCCATTCTCGGCAGTTTTCGTCTCATATCCATTGATCTGCAGGTAGTTGGCGAGTAAACCTCGAATATCAGGTTGATCTTCGATTACCAGAATACGACGCTGTCTGCTGTCACGAGACGTTTTATCAGATACTTCGGGATAGTCTCTACCGTTAAACACGGTCGTTCTCCTCTTTACGAATAACAACGGGGGGGACAGTTCACCATCTCTTCTTCTTCTCTGAGTATACTTAAGAATATATAAATTACCAAAAAGATTGTTGTCGCATCTGAATTTGGACGTACCTGTTCATTCGAGCCAGCCTCCAGTTGATCGGTTCCATGCAGATCTGGTCAGGACATTGTCGCTGGCCATCAACTGACAAACCCGTGCAGGGGTTTAAAAAAGCAGGCATTCAGTACAGGAGATACCTGCCGAAAGAGTACACAGGTACTGCACGTAGAGTGAATCGGCGTTGGGAAATCAATCTCCCAGACAGGTACCAACATTTCGCGCGGCACGGATCCACGGATGATCAAGGGGAACCAGTTTTTTTCTGCCGACAACGTCTTTCAAGGGAACTGTTCTGGTACCATCACCATGCACTGCAACCATCACTCCGTATTCGCCTTGCTCGATGCAATCGACACAGGCGCTCCCGAGCCGGGTAGCCAGCATCCGGTCTGCAGCAGACGGCGTTCCGCCCCGCTGGGTGTGACCCAGAATGGTCAGTCTCGACTCCAGTCCTGTCATGGCTTCAAGTTCCTGATTCAACCTGAAGGTGTGATTTCCCCGTTGTCGTAAAAATTCCTGGAGCGCCACTCCCACTTTCTTGAGCGACTTGCTGTCACCTTTTTCCTTGGCTTTTGCTTTCATCTCATTTAATTCGGCCAGTTTGACATGATCTTCGATGCTCAAGGCACCCTCGGCGACGGCGACAATACTGAAGTTGGTACCTCGCTGCTGGCGTTTGCGAATGGCATTGGCTGCAGACTGCAGGTCATAAGGAATTTCCGGAATAAGAATGACATCAGCCCCTCCGGCAACCCCTGACCCCAGTGCCAGCCAGCCGGCATTATGCCCCATGATCTCTACGACAATTATACGATGATGACTGTGGGCAGTAGAATGCAGTCGGTCTATGGCTTCGGTGGCAATCTCCATTGCGGTATGAAAGCCAAAGGTCATATCAGTCATGGCCACGTCATTGTCGATGGTCTTGGGCAACGTCAGAATATTGAGCCCTTTCTGGGCCAGTCGATAGGCATTTTTCTGGGTTCCGCCACCGCCAATACAGATAAGGGCATCAAGGCTGTGCCGATTATAATTATCACAGATCACCTCTGTCATATCCATAACTTCACTGCCGACGGGCATCTTGTGCGGTTTATCGCGGCTGGTGCCGAGAATTGTCCCTCCCCTCGTCAGAATAGAGGAAAGCGTCTCCCGGTCAAGCCGCATGGTTCGATTTTCCATAAGCCCTCGAAAACCATCGCGAAAACCGAGTATATGCATCTTACCTGTGGCCAGCGCCGATTTACCGATGCCCCGAATGGCCGCATTCAGCCCCGGACTGTCCCCACCTGCCGTTAAAATTCCGATATGCTTGCTCATCTTCCTCCTTCAGTGATGTAATAAGTCATCGTATGAACGCTTTTCGTAACTGCAGCAAACTATAATTTTTTTTATCCATATACGCCACCGATCCTTGCTGTTATTTACAACAACTGCAATGATCGGTCACCTCTTTGGCGGGGTGTTTAGCCTTGTTTTGGCCAGATGGCTGTACTGATGGAAAAGGACTGATAAAAGTCGTCGGCGCTGGTTTCGCGACAAATTTATGCCGAATTGCACCAACCAGTGGTTTGATTGAAATTGCCAGTAAAATGACGACCGCAACCAGCTTGACTTGTTCCGGAATCAATTCCGAGGCATTGCCGATAATTGCCCGTGGGGAAATACCGAGCCATTGATAAAAGGTATCGATTACCAGGCCGAAAAGCACCGCGCACGAGGCAAGAATAGTTAAATACAGCAGGGTGCTTTTTTTACCAAGGATTCCGGTTAAAACAGAGAGGGAGGTAATGTTGGTCGCCGGCCCAACCAGTAGAAAAACCAGCGCTGCACCGGGACTGACTCCCTTCATAATCAGCGCTGCAGCAATAGGCGTCGATGCTGTGGCACAGATATACAAAGGTATCCCCACTACCAGCATGACCAGCATGGAGCTGAGTCCGCCGCCCAAAAGAGTTGCCATCAAGTCTTCAGGTACCATGGCCGTAATTCCCGCCGCAAGCACCACGCCGATAAAAAACCAGATGACAATATCTCCCCAGACCTCTTGATAGCCGAACCGCACTCCAGCAACTGCTTTTTCGACGAAGGTATGGTGTTTCTTATGGACTTCGTCCGGACAGTCAATGCCATCACAGCAATTATCCACCGGGCAACTTTTATCCACCGCTATTTCTTCATTATTTTTCTGCCAGAAGAGTAGATTTTCGGCAAATCCGGCCAGCATCGCGGTGACAAACGCCGCCACCGGGCGAATAATAGTCATAATCGGATCCAGGAGGGCATAGGTGATAGCCATCGAGTCTATCCCTGATTCAGGGGTGGAAATAAGAAATGCGGTAGTCGCCCCCTTATTTGCCCCCTGCTTTCTGAGCGCTGCTGCCGCCGGCAGCACACCACACGATCAGAGCGGCAGCGGTACGCCAAATAAAGCTGCTTTGACGACAGAACTGTATCGGCCACGCCCGAGGTGCTTAAGAACAGTATTCGGATTGAGAACTACCCGCAGCAGACCGGCGATGGTAATTCCCATCAAAATATAAAATGATGAATCCAGCAGGATCTGCCAGATTTCCTGCAGGAGTTTTATTAGTATTGGCAACATGATAAACCTCTATTTCCCGTTAAAAATATCCTGCTCATCTTCCAGCAGTGAGCGGGCAAATCTGATTAATCCCAGCAGACGTCGATCAGCCGGGCGATAATAAAGGACCGTACCTTCACGCCTGTTGACAACCAGTCCCATGGTGCGCAGCAGACGCAACTGATGACTGACTGCCGACTCAGATACATCGAGCAATGCTGCCAGGTCGCAGACACACATTTCCTGCTGCAGCAAAGCATGAACAATCCGCAATCTACCCGGCTCGGAAAATACTTTAAACAGCTGACAGAGCTGTTCCACTTGGACAGGATCAAGGTCATGCGACCGTGCCAAATCTACTTTATCCTGATGAACAATCCGCCCGATGCACTGATCGTTTCCCATTACTCCTCCTTTCTTTGTGTATCTGATCACATATTCATATACATCGTCCAGAAGCGAGTCAAGAAAAGCAGATGCAATTTTTTCCTCAATTGAGCATACTGTTGATCAAATATTTTTACTTCCATTTCTCATACCAAGAGCCAACACATGCCCTCTGCTGTAACAACCAAAACAGGAACACTCTATATCGTTCCTACCCCGATAGGCAACCTGGAAGATATCACCCTGCGGTGCCTGCGCACACTCAAAGAAGTGGATCTTATTGCCGCAGAAGACACCAGGCATACCAAAAGACTGCTCAATCATTTCAACATCGATACCCCGCTGATCAGCTATTACCGGGAAAAAGAAATGGAGCGAAGCGAAGATCTCCTGCGACGACTCCAGGAAGGACTCAATATTGCCCTGGTCAGCGACGCCGGCACTCCCGGTATTTCCGATCCGGGCGCTGTTGTGGTCAAGCTCCTCCATGAAAATGGCTTGACCGTGGTACCGCTTCCGGGCCCATCAGCTCTCACCACTGCTCTGTCCGCCTCGGGAATAACCTCTTCCGGCTTTTTATTTCTCGGCTTTCTTCCATCTAAAAAAGGACAGCGGCGCAAACAGCTCAGCTCTCTCGCGGCCAGTGAATATCCGATTGTAATCTATGAGTCGCCCCATCGGATTGACGCGCTTCTCGCTGATGCCTTGGCCATATTGGGTGAGCGGCAGTGTTTCTGGGCAAGAGAGCTGACGAAAAACTTTGAGGATCTGCAGCATGGCACCTTGAGCAGTCTGCTGGCAAAAAGTCAGGAGGGCAGGAACCGGTGTGAATTTGTCGTCATCATCTGGCCGGGAGTACAGGAAGAAGTACAGGGACAGACGGTGGAAGAGCTGCTTCTCTGGTACCGGGATAACTCGGAACTCTCGCTCAAGGATGTCAGCCGCCGCCTGGCGGATGATCTTGCCCTGTCACGGTCGCAGATTTATCAACAGGCACTTGGCCTGTGGCAAGAGAAGGACTGAATAATGCAACGATTACCGACATGCGTAACCCCCCACGGCACGTTCCAGTATGGCATTCATAAACCGGCCTACCAGGTCACCAACCTCAGACAGTCCGCCAGGATTGAACTTCTTGGGCGAACGGAGGAAGACGATCTGGTTGATAACGGGAAAAACTTTCCAGAGGGAAACATTGCGGTGGACGCCGCCGACTGGATTTTTGAGATCCCCAATCCTTTTCCCTTCAAGGGCAGAACCTATATTGACAAGGAATGGGCAGATGCCAGTGCTAAGAAACCCGAACGCATCAAACTGCCGCAGCCCCAGGCCGTTTCTCTCAGCAAGATACTTCACCGGAACAACATCAACAAAACTCTTATTGCAGAGCTTCCCGCCCCGCTTCTCCTGGCTTTGGCAACCTGTTCGACAGATCCACAAGATCTACAGCAGCTGGCCGAACTGAGCTGCAACATACTTAAAGACGGAGAACTGCCGATCGGCCTGCAGTATAAAAAAAAGAAATCAGGTACAATCAAACCGATCATCCATAACCATGCCCTCTTTGAAGCGGTCGCCAATAATCCACACCTGCCGGATAGCTATAAAATAGTCATGGTTATCCGTCCCGGCGCCCAGGGAGGCAGCGAAATTGTCGGTGAATGGCCAAAGGATATGCACAGTCATGTGTTTGAATATCTGCGTCGGAACTCCTACATCCCCGGCGGCCACTATGCTGCCAATATGGCGGATGATGCAATCCGCTATTCCATCGATGCCCTCAGTTCCCATGATATCAAAGGGCTGAGACATCTTTACTATCAACGCAGCTATATCCGGCTGGCTGAAGAACGCGGCGCTCATCTGCCGGCAACATTCACGGCTCATCAACAAAGGGTTTTGACGGAAGAAGAACTGGAAGCACTCAGAATGACCTTCGTCGCGGAGGCCACAAGTACAGGAGACGCCCCGGCGACATTATGGGGTTGGAATTTTGGTTTCGATTTCGCCCCCTCCCTGTATCGACTCCATGCCTCACATCAGCAGATCCACCAGCAGTATGCCATGGTTCCGGACCAGGTTGCCTGCTTTCATCACGGCACTGCACAATCGGTCGGCCAGATATCCGCCTATAGCTGCGGCGATCTTGTCGCTGCGGCGATAGAGCAATACCAACATGACTATAACAGTGACTTTTTTACGGACTATCGACGAGCGATAGCTGCTAATCGTCGAATGGATAATCGTGAAGACCTGGAAGCAAGCCTGGTCGTCTGGTGCGATGAAAGGGTCATGCTCTTTGTACCAAAAGCGCAGACCTCACAGTGGGAGTTACAGCTCATGACCTTGCCCACCGCAGACGGCTGCCTGGCAGGCAATATTTTTGAATGCAACACCAGCATGCGCTGCTCCCTTGATACGGGTATCCTGATGGCCCAGAAGGCACTCGCCGGGATTGGCGCAAAAATGGTTACCTCCATTGAATACTCAAAAAGAATGAACGAAAAAA
>JBBRDD010000035.1:0-30245 GCA_038204235.1 Desulfobulbales bacterium | reverse complement strand
GATATTCTTTATTGTTTTCTCCATGACCTGCCTCCTTGATTTTGGCTCTGCGTTGAATTTTGAGGTTTACCTTTTTCAACTTAACCCACGTTGGCAAGGTAGGCAGGTCTATTTCGCCAACGTGTTAACCATAATATCTAGCGACGCTTTTACAGGCAGTGCAATGGGTGATACAAAAAATACCGCTGCAGACAGTGCGTCTGCAGCGGTATTTCTTAGTGACTTAGAAATAATAGGAAAGCGGAATCATCCGCTCTCATATACCTCAACCCGACTGCCTAAACTGCGGGGGCCTCGTTCGTCAACGCTTCAGGCCATCGCCGTGCAGTCATCTCGTCGGTTGAATAGTCAGGGAGAAGAATTGGCGCAACACCCGGACTGGTAATACCTGCCTGCTCAAGTTCTTTTTCAAATTTTACCACATGATCAAGAGTCAATTCTTTTATCTCGACTCCAGCCTGCACATATGCCGCCGCATTTTTGCCGGCACGACGCCCAAAGGTGATAATATCCTGCAGACTGTTGCCCATCAACCGATTTTCACCATGTACGCCACCAATCGCCTCGCCGGCGGCATAGAGCCCGGGCACACAGGTCTCAGTGTCGCCATTCACATTGACACCGCCGTTCTGGTAGTGCAGGGTCGGATAAACCAGCATCGGCTCTTTACTGATATCGATTCCATGGCGTTCAAACTGAATGAACTTGGCCGGCAGCTCTTTTTTGACAGTCCCCGGACCATGCAGTTCTTCGATCATTGGCGAATCGAGCCACAGACCAACCCGGCCGGTAGGAGTGATGATACCTTTGCCTTTTTCCATCGCTTCACAGATAAGCTCGGCCGACTCAACGTCGCGGGGTTCAAGAGGAAAGCAGAACTGCTCGCCGTCAATATTGAGCACATGGGCACCCAGGCCGCGGACTTTTTCGGTGATCAACAAGCCAACATTCTGTTCCGGATATGCAACTCCGGTTGGATGATACTGGGTGGAGTGCAGAGATTTGTTGCCGACTCCAGCCCGATACGCCATAACCACGCCTTCCATGGTGGCCCCTTCGTTATTGGTCGTGGCAAATCCTTTATTGTGCAGGCGACCAAAACCGCCGGTACCAATGATGACCGCCTTGGCTTTGACAATGTAAAATTCTTTAGTTTCCATGTTATGCAGGATAGCTCCGGCACATTTCCCTTCAGTGTCGAGCAGCAGTTCCACCGCCGGGCTAAACTCGAGAACAGTAATCTGATCCGACCTGTTCCGCACCTCATCGCGAACCACGCGCATAATCTCTGCGCCGGTCATATCGCCAGAAGACTGCAATCTCTTGCGGGATGACCCGCCGCAGTGGCGCACAACAGTGCGGCCATCTTCACATTTGTTGAACAGCATGCCCAGACTCTCCAGCCAGGCGATGGACAGTGGCGCATCTTTAGCCAGAGCCGCCACGAGATCACGCTGGTTAGAAAAATGACCGCCGCCAATGGTATCCATAAAATGATAGTAAGGGGAATCGCACTCATGGGTTGCTGCCTGGATCCCACCTTCGGCCATGATTGTGTTGGAATCACCGTGACGAAGCTTGGTGGCGATAATGACTTTGCATCCGCCGTTGGCCGCCATAATAGCAGCAGACGTACCGGCACCACCGCCGCCGATGACCAGCACATCGGTCTCATGATCGATTTTGCTCAAATCAACCTTGTCAGGTCGAATCATCGATTTGGATTCCAGCAGTCTGGCAACACCTTCCTGAAAGGTGTCACCTTTATTCGGACCGACAGCAACAGTCCGTTTACCTGTCGTTTGATAATCCGGGTGAAATTTTTCCAGGACCTCGGCCCGCTCAGCCATGGAAAGTGCCGGGTAATTCTCATTTCGACGAGCCATTGCCACCCGTGCAGGGCGAGTGGCTTCAACTCTTTTTATCAGTTCCTTCATCTCGGGTGTGTACACCATTGTCTTCTCCTTAATCCTTCATCCCTGGTCGCAGAGTTGTTTTCAGTACCTTCAGCAGATTTTCCTTTTATTAAGCATCGGAAAATTTTTTCAGCCACTAAAAGAGGATCGATCAATTTTAATTATGTCGCAAAAAAGGCCACTTCAAAAAGGCTAAGCCTTTAAATTATAAATAACGAGTCTCTTTCGGCTGCCATGATCCTATCTCGGCAAAATCGGGCTCACGTTCCCGCTCGACATACTTTTTCTCGAGTTCCTCTTTACTCATAGCCGCCAGTTCATCGAGCATTGCATCATATTTGCCGCTTTCAATCGCCGCGACTCTGACCTTCAGATGTTCCGCCTGCGGCACGATATAACGCCCATACACCCGACGGGCCAACTGCGCTACATGGTACTGGGGAATTTCACCCAGGCAGCGGCTGGCACAGAGACCGCATTGGATGCAGTCAAAAGAAAGTTTTGCCGCCTTTTCAATATTGCCCTGCTTGAGTGCTGAAATATAGCCAAGAACATCAACATCCATCGGGCAGGCCTTAGTGCATTGATTACAGGCTACACAACGGAAAATCTCAGGATAAAGGGCGTGGATGGCTTCCGGCAGGCCGCCGATTTCGTCAATGTTAAAGTTGGCCCGATTTGCCGGAAAGAAAGGAATCTGGGCCAGGTACATATTCGCTTCGACCACCGTCTGACAGGCAAGACCAAAGTGCAGCTTATAATCTCCTGCCATTCGGTAAACGGTGGGACAGGCACCACAGATGCCACCACGGCACCCGGCTCCACGCAGGAATTTAAACCCGGCAAATTCCATGGCCTTCATGATGGTCAGGGTTTCGGGAACCTCGTACATCTTACCCATGATATAAACCGGGATAGTTTTAGCTCCCTCCGGCAATATAGCCCGATCGCCAGTCGCGACTCGAGGCGTTTTTTTCACTGTTTTCTGGTCTGTTTCACACATGGTTCATGTCTCCAATAATGCGATAATTTTCGTTATCTATTCTCAATCCAGGCCATTACTCTTACGCTGCGGCCAGACATTTTTTGCTTTGTAACAACTCGGCACTGGTCGGGTCATTCAACTCAAAATGACAGTTTTCTGTGTCAAGCCCCAGAGCCACAGCCAGAAGTTGAGTGAAATAGTACGTTGGAACACGTGCTGCTATATTCCCTTTTGCAATCATCTGTCCCTGCTGCTTGCCAAGGTTGTATTCGCAGAGCGGGCAACTGGTCGCTAAAGCTTCGATACCAGCATCTGCTGCCAGATTAACAATGGCTGCTGCGGCTTTATTTTCTCCCGCCGGGACGCCAAGTACCTGATACGAACCACAGCATTTATCGGCCGCAGTAAAGTCCATCACTGTTGCCCCGAGCGCATCCAGCAATCCGGTCATCAGGGCATAGCTGCCAAAGGGCTCTATACCGACTTCAGCCGGACGCTGCAGAGTGCAGCCGTAATAGGGAGCCACCTTTAAATCTTTCAGGGGAACCTTGACCTGATCTTTGATTTTCTGCCAGCCGATCTCCTCCTGCAGATAGGTCAGATAATGGACTACTTCCACTTCTCCGGCGTAGTCTATTTCCTCATCCATAAAACGATTAATAGTATCTCTTTTCACCGTATCGTTTTTCATTATCTGATTGGCGCGGGCCAGGGTGTTGTAACACATCGAGCAGAGGGTAATCAGTTTGTCAGCTCCCTGCTCTTTCGCCCGGACGAGATTGCGCACCGGCCCCACCTGATGAATCAGATCATCGGCGGTCAGCGAATGTACCGCTCCACAACAATTCCACCTCTCGATCTCCTGCACCTCGACGCCCAAAGTCTCCAGGGAAGCGACAGCAGCCCTGTCCAAATTCCTGGCTTTGGTCTTCAAGGTACAACCTGGATAGTAACTGATCTTCATCGCTCTCCTTAACTCGTGAATTTTCTAAATCCGGCAACTAAGGCAATCTGCGGCATCTCTGCAATGCTTTCTGCAGAAATCTCAGAAGGCTCTATATAGTTGTGACTTTTACGAAGAACCTGCTGTCTGAGGGCTTCCATCACTTTGGCAATATCGATGCCTCTCGGACATTTTACAGAACAGGCATGGCACGAGGCGCACTTCCAGTAGGTGTTGATACCTGCTAGTTTTTCCATGAGGCCGAATTGAGCCATATGCATAACCTTACGGGGGCTGAAATCCATCTCCAGCGCCATCGGGCACATCCCGGTACAAGTGGCACACTGCATACAGAGTTTGACGCTTTCGCCACTGAGTTCATTGAGTTTCTCAATCGCTTGAATCGACTGAGTCTGGCCAGTAATCGTTAATGTCATGTCTATTCTCTTTTTAAATACAATAAGTTATCCCCACCCTTCACCTTTTTGACAGAAAATTCAACCCAGTCGCCGGTCTTCTGAAAAACCAGACAAGAAATTCCGTAAAATTTCGCGACGGCCTCAGAAACGGTACTTTGCAGAATTTAGTTTGCCGGAACCGCTATATAAGAGGGAAAGCGAATCATTTTCAGATACTGTTCAGCAAGGCTGAGATTGACTTATGATCCAAAGTAAAAGCCTGATCGCCACTTTTCCGCCTTGTATATGTACCAGATTGATAATTTTTTTCAACATAGATTATGTGACACAATATCGGTGTCTTATGTTCACTCGAGTGAATGACGGCTCATTTTTTAACTGGTCCAGTTCAAGCGATGACAAACAGTTGGTGCTTTTTCAGCAAGATCGAATAGACTATCCGACCATGGATAAGGCCGCACAATATAATGGAGAATCAGTGCAGTGAAACTTGCATCAATTTCATTAAAGTATATACTTAAACCAATGATAGACTGGGCGGATACCCTCGACAGGAAAATATTTCACCAGGACAGAATACTATGAACCCTCCCGTATATAAAAAGTGGGATGGGATTGAACGTCGACAACCAAACGGCGAGCGGAGAAGTTCTGATCGCCGTGCAGTTCGTGAACGGCGATCCGATAGACGAGACAGCACCCATAAAAACAAGGTCGGCTTTTACGGGTGGTTACGATCACTAATGAAGCGAAGATTAGGCGTTGACCGGCGGAAATACATCGATCAACGAACCATTCCCGACCGACGTAACCCAGCTCCACGATCAATGCTTACTCAGGAAGAACTGGCGGATCTGTTAAAATAAACCATGGGCGCCAGCTCATATGTCCGACAGCTACTGCTTCTTCTCCGTGGACGCATCCGGAACGGGAGAATCGCAGTCGGCTCCCACCTTGCAGGCATCATCGGCCTCAGGTTGCCCTTGAGGAACAATCGTATATCCAGATGACTCCACACTACTGGTTCCGGTATAATCGACTGTTTTTTTCGCCTGGCAGTTTTCGTTCAGATATTGACCAATCTGCTGTTCTCCTTTAAGAACAAGAGTTTTTTGATCTTTTGTCGCAACAAGAACCGGAATCTCTGTTATCGCCAGACTTTTCATGAAATTGACATTGATTTCAGGATGATACTCTGCTTCAAACTTAACACCGGGAAAGGCAAATACGTTAATTCGCTCAATCGGATTAAACCCCACGGAGCAACTGTTTCCTTCTTTCAGAGTATCAATCACCTTTTCACAATGTGCGCATGTTGAAGAAAAAAAGAGATAGAGTTTTGTATCTTGCCGTTCACCAGGTAATATCGCCATACTCCCCGCATCAAGAGATGCCCCCGAACCTGATTCCTGCCGAAACTGAAGACTGAAACAGGCAATTGTGATCGCAGAAAAAAGAATAATCCCCCGAAAAACCTGACGCGATCCACTCAGAATATTTAATACGACAATGAAGCCGAGAATAACCATGCAGTACGAGCAGAAAACCGTGGCAATTTTATATTGAAAAAATACCAGCACGGCCTCGGCACAAAGACTTGCGAGCAGCAACAGCCTGGCCAGTTTATGCCAATGCTCGGACCCGTCCCGCCCCCATAGCAGACACCAGAAAAGGGCCTGGAAAAACAAAAATCCGGCAAGATTGAAGTAAAGAGGGGACACGGTTGTCAGACTGTCGACAATAGCACAACCACTATTAAAACAAAGTGTCTGCCCCTGGAGGTAGATGGCAAAAGCCTGCACCGCGGTTAAAATGCTGGCCAGTAAAGCTAGAGTTGCTCGTATCATGGGATATTTTTTATATTTAGGATCGTTTTTTATTATTGTCGGGCGATACTATACCATCTGGGTACACATTACCCGTTCCTCTCATTATAACCGCGACCAGATTCCATCTCAGAGCCTTTCAGGTTATTTGACCCTGGAGCATGTTGCCGACTTGTTAAACGGTGATCTCCACGGCATCACCATTTCATGCCCTGCATTTATACCTTGCCTGAGCCGCATGATAAAGCATTGTGTCAAGATCGTCACCCTTGATATACAGCCTGCGACCGATACTGACCATTTCCAAATTTTAAGGTTCATCCGGTGCAATGGGTATGTATGCCGAAGAGCCTCTAACATATCCCGGTCGCTGCTGAGACAAGAAAATGGCGAAAACACCCTATTTTTCTTTCCAATGAACAAGGTAACGGATAATCTTAGCCGGATTAACGAGCTTATCATTTTTTTCGTACAGTTGGTAACCAATATTTAATGTGATTACCAGTAAAGTTCAGCTTAGAAGGTCCAGAGGGATATGAGGTGCCCTTTGTACGGGTGTTCCGCAGCCTGGATGGCTGCGGTCAAGCCCCCAGGGATGGGTTTATGGCGTCCCGTGAAAAGGGCACCTCATATCCCCATATAACTGAGGTTTAGTGGTAATCACAATATTTAATACAGCAAGCGTCCGCTTCAGGCGGGAGTCGTTTACCAATACGATGTACCCAACAGGAACGACATGGCAACGAGATGGCAATTATTCACCTTTGCGGAGCTCACAACAGCTCAGCTATACGCGATTCTCAAATTACGGCAAGAGGTCTTCGTCGTTGAACAACAATGTGTCTATCAGGATTGTGACGGACAGGACCAAAACGCCCACCATCTGCTGGGCTGGGACGACAGCGATACACAATCGGAACCAGTTGCCTATCTTCGGATACTGCCTCCTCGAACACATAATGGCTTACCAGCTATCGGTCGAATCGTCACCCGTCGCGATATGAGAGGAAAAGGTCATGGTAAAGAAATGATGACGAGGTGCCTGCACTGGATTGACGGATTATACCCGAAGTCAGCTGTTACAATTTCCGCTCAGCAATATCTTATTAAATTTTATGAGAATTTCGGCTTTGATATTGCGTCGGAAGGGTACGAGGAAGATGGTATTCCTCATATTCAGATGATCCGCAATCCATTGGTATAATCGATTGGCGAGAGCAGACAGTGTAACCGGAGCGTCGGTGATGCTCCTGGTTACACTGCGCAAGGTCTTTCAACCAAGTTTTTCCATGACCATCGCCCTGAATTTTTGTGCCTGCGCGGGAGATGGTATTTCGGCAGCCAGCGCATCAATAACCGCCTGAAGGTCGGAGCCTCCCCCGAAATGATCCTCGCAGATCAAACCCGCCATCGGACCTATAAATCCGGCCAGGCAGGCCTCAAGTGTGTCTTGTTGTTCTTGACTGAGGCCCGGATCGCTCGAGATGGGGGCACTGACGTTTTTCGCGGCAAGTATCTGCCCGCTGCTGAGGGATTGGATAATTGCCTCGGTAGCAGGCAGAGGCATACGGCGGGAAACGGTACCTTCCTGGAATCGATATCGACCGGCACGAATTGTCGACATAAGCTCCAGCGCCTCCTCCCCCCGCTTGTTAAAGAAATAGACAAAGACGATTTTCCCTTTATCAAGTATCAGCTGAGCACTGCGATTTGCCTTCGTGGCGATAAACAGGTTCCCGGTAACTCTTTTTTCACATAATTTCGTTAAAGCAGATACAATTTGCGCGAACGGAATATATTCTTGAGTCATAATAGTCTACCTTTTTCGTAATCTGTCGAAAGCCATCTGCAGGCTGACACCCATCCTCTCAATTGCCCGTGCCAAAGCACCGATTTCGTCACTGCGTTCCGTCTCTTTTATCTCGGCACTTAGGTTTCCCCGACTTATTTCCTCGGCAATAGCAGTCAGATTGCGAATTGGTGTACTGAGCCGCAGAGCAAGGAGATAGGCGATAATCAGCACAGAAACAAGGGTCGTTAACAGCAGAATGATCGCATTACGTTGTGTTTCATTGGCAGCAGCGTAGGCTTCCTGGTAGTCCTGCTGGACGATGAGGGTCCAGCCTTGTTGGGTCTTCTTGGTATAGGCGACAATCTTTTTGCCGTCTTCTTCAAAAACAAAGGAGTTAAGATCGAATATATTGCGCCGGTGGAGTGCAGGATGAGAACTGAGATCCTGCAGCTCTGATGAGACGTCACCATTGCCATGGGCGATGAGGCGATTGTTCTCGTCGAGCAGCACGGCAAATCCCGTTTTGCCAATCCTGGTCTTGGTGATAGTTTTCGAAAGATCTTCAAGTGACATAGCGATGGCTATGACTCCGAGGATTTTGGTGCCTTCCCCCTGAATCGGCTTGGACAAGATGAAGGCGGGTTTTCCCGAAGTCTTACCGAGAAGCACCTGCTGACCAAGCGATTTGCCGGCGAGCACCTGCTTGAAGTAGTCACGATCACCATAAAATGTCAGCGGTTTTCCATCGCTTCGGCCTATATTCTCGCCATTGGGCAGTACGGTGAAGGCCAGATAGACCCAATCATACGTTTCAGCCATTGTTTTCAAGACCGGGTTCTGCTTATCACTTTGCATACTCTGAATAGCTGGCGTGTCGGCGTTCTGTTCCAAAACCCGCAGATTCATCATGGTCCAGTCATCAACACTCCGGGTAAGACTCTCGGTGCTATTCATCAGATTCTGGAGAATATTGGCGCTCCAGTCGTGTCTTGATTTGTAAATACTGATATACCAGAGACCACCAATGGGAATGAGGGCAATAATGCACATGGTTGCCAGTATCTGATATAAAATTTTAAACCCTGTACCCTCCTTTTCTGTTGTCGCGTCTTGGGCCATTTCAATCCTCCTGTTTGCAAATCATTAGTAAAATTCAGCAACGAATCATGCAGGTGACGGCTCAAACCTACCCAGGATAGGTTGAAACTGCCGACTCGTGCTTCTAGCAAAGAAATACCTCAAATGTATTCTCGCAAAAAATAGACAAGTTAATCAAGAGAATTTGTCAAAAAGTCGAAAATGAGCTAGGTAGAGTACAATGAAAACAAAAAACACCTTGCAATGGCACGACCGATGGATACGTCTATTCCGGCACTGCTGCACGGGGGACTGTACATACTTGAGGTCATTCCCGTCATCGGAAGATTTTGGATACGATTATAACAAGCTTCGCCTTGCTGCCTTAAAGATTTCATGACACCCTGCACACCCAGCGATAGCGAAGTAAAACTTTTCATTTCAAAGGAGTACGACTATGATCACCTATTTATACTGGACTGCTGTAATCCTTTTTGCGGCTGCACTGTTCGCCATCTGTGCGAAAAACGACAAGTGGAAAATAGGCACAATCCTCGCTCTGGTGGTTCTTCTTATCGGCTGGGGGGCATATTTTTTCCGGTTTCAACAGATTTTTGTCAAGCACTACGGTGGAGTGATGACGATTACAGTTCCAGCAGGCCAATACCATATTGGTGCCACCTGGAAAGATGATAACCTATGGATTGAGAACTTTGATCCAGACACAAACTCCTGTATTTTCACAGAATATTCCAAAGGAAATCTTCTTCAGGGAAAAGTTACCATAAAAAATTGCAAGCCCATCCCCAAGATATGACAGGGAATACCCTATAGAAGCCAATGAGCAGGAATGAATTTTGTTGACGATAACAATCATTCCTACTAAGGATAATCTTTTTACAGTAAACTGTCCTATTCAAGAATTTATTTTTATGTGCCTGTAATGCGCATAATCTCTCAGCCACTCAAAAAGGAGAAAACAATGCAGAAATGGGAATGTCCTTGTGGATACATCTATGATCCGGCCGAAGGTGACTACGAGAATGGCGTTGAGCCTGGAACCGCTTGGGAGAACGTCCCCGCAGACTGGGTCTGCCCTAAGTGCGGCGCCGCGAAAGAGGATTTCTGGAAAGCTGATTAGTGAATTAGAAATAATTTTCTTGTGCTTCTTACAAGAAAATTATTTCATGAATGAACTTACACCCGTCAAGCGAGTACTAAAGAGAGTCCCGCAAATCATTTGGGCGGGGCTAGTGCTTTAGAAATTGTATCCTCAGCCTTTTCAAATATATTATTCCGTAATACCCCTCACCTGATTTAGCCACCTTCGACCTTTTCTTCGCGATAAATACCTCTCGTACACCTCCTCTTTGCCCACCCCGCACCTTTCGCTGTGCAAAACTTGCACTTTCAAGCTGTTAGAGAGAAAATTTCGAGCTGCGTCGTTGTATTTAGCCTACTGTTTTTTACAGTAACTATACTGAATAGCTGAATATTTAATTTCGGCACATTATTTGCAGATATTTTTTTCAAAGGAAAGTGCTTTGCTCTCACAGAAGGTTTTTTCCAGGCAGTTAACAACGACCCGCTCCTAGTTGCTGGGACCGACATCTTTACGGAGGACAGTATGAATCAACTCAACATCGATCACAACCCAGAGGCACTCTATCTTTCGGAACAAAGAAAAATTGATCGCCAGGAAGCAATTCATCTTCTGGCCATCACAGAGCGGGGAACCGGGCAAATACTGGATATCAGCGGTGAGGGCTTTTCCTTCGGTTGTCTCTATCCACACACTTTTCCCCGTGAATTCAATGTCGATATCCTTGATGCCAAAGGTTCCCATATCAAAAAAATCTGGGTAAGGAAAATGTGGGAAACGAACAGTGACGATCTGGGCTCGACAGCGGATTTTGAATTGGTCGTTGGAGTCAAATTTTCAAAATGCACATGTTCACAGACGGATGAGATTACTTACCTGCTCGACAATATGGAAGAGGTTAATTACGCCTATCCGCAAATGATTTAGTACCTTACACCCCCTAAAGGGGGGTACTGAACAGAATCCCGGCTTATTTTCCGTTTACCGGGATGAGAACTGCAACCCATAGTCCTTGTTGGAGATCGGTCTGCAGACCGATCTCCGGTGCACCACCTGGCAAATACATCTTACTTGCCGGGGACTTGATAGCGCATGACCATATTCCAAACATCCCACCTCTGCAGCCACACTTTGTCCACAACACACAGCCACAGCTCTACAACTTGCCATGTTTTTCTTCTGACTTACTGTATGCCTATTATTGATTCTATTTCGGGTTAGTAACTTGAAAATAATGCTCTTGGTTTTTTTACAGGAGAAGAATCAGCAAAGGTACTCATACTCACAAGGAGAGATCTCATGAAAAGGATATTTTCATTTCTTGCTGTTCTATTTTTTTTAGCGGCGACACCGGTCTTTGCCGATTCAGTACCGAAAATGGAAAAAGAAGCTTTGAAATCTCTATTGGGCTCTAGTAATCTGGTTATCCTGGATGTTCGCCAGGACAGGGATTGGAATGCCAGTCAAATGAAGATTAAAGATGCAATGCGGGTTGATAACGGGGATCTCTCTTCTGCCATGAAATTACCGAAAGATACCACTATCGTTCTCTATTGTGCCTGACCTAACGAATACACCAGTGCCAGGCTGGCACAAAAACTCATTGCCGTTGGATACCAGAAAGTTTATGCCTTGAAGGGCGGATGGAATGAATGGGACAGCAGTAATTTTCCTATGGAAGATAAATAAGTTGGCTAACAGCTTCCTTGCAAACATTGTCTCGCAGGGAAGCTGTTGCGCTTTCTTTTTCCGGTTTTAAATTTTAAACAGGTACGGCTTCAGTTTAGCCAGTGTCTTGTTGCCGATACCCTTTATTTTTGTCAGGTCATCGATACTTTTAAACTGCCCGTTGGTGTCGCGATACTTAAGAATCGCGTCGGCGGTGACCGGACCGATGCCGGGCAGCTGGGTCAGCAACTTCTTGTCAGCGGTATTTATATTCACATCATGGGCGATTTGTTGCTTCGCAGCTGTTGCTGTTTTAGACTTGGCAGTCTTGCTCACCGGAGCCGCCTCTTTGTTTGCAGATACGGCATAGGTATTTCCTGTCAAGAAAGCCAGTGCGAAGGTGCAGGTAATAATGGCGACAAATAGTAGATGAATACGTTTCATGTGATCTCCTTTTGAATAGTCTTAATTGATATTGGCGGCGTTTCAGCCGTTTGCGTTTTCTGTTTACTTCCCACCTTGAAAACTTTTTGCCTATCAATTTGCTGCGCAACAAAAGATGTCGTTTTCATTTCCTTAAAGACTATCTGCCGAGCCTCACATTTATCCCACAATGGTTAGGGATCAATATTTTCTGCATGAAATCGGCGTGCACAAAAAACCCCATATCTCTGAATTTTTGACATGATTTCAGGGATATGGGGTTAATCTGTCGCCAGAATAAAATAATTTAAAAAAGATTTTTGATTCCCCTCAAAAGAGCCCATCGGCATGGAAGGGGGTGAGCTGTTCGTGTCTCGGGTCTCTGCAGCCATGGACGGCTGCAGCGAAGCCCCCAGGGATGGGTTTACGGCGTCCCGGGAGACGAACAGCTCACCCCCTGATTCAGTAGCTGAACATTGGGGGCAATCAGAAAAAAGATTACATGATCGGCTTCATGGCACTCATATGCGAGCGCAGCTCTTCACCCACTGCTTCGATGGAGGTATAGCGGATAGATTCATTGATCTGGATAATATCAAGGTTATCAACCCCGTTGTCTTCGAGGTCAAGTCCCTTGCCAATCGCATCGGTACCGATAGTCTTCATGAAATCCTGCAGCAGAGGTACGGCAGCGTGGGCAAAAAGATAGTTACCGTATTCAGCGGTATCGGAAATGACCACGTTCATCTCGTACAGTTTCTTTCTCGCAACAGTATTGGCAATAAGTGGCGTTTCGTGCAGAGATTCGTAATAAGCAGACTCTTCTCTGATACCGCAGTCGACCATGGTATCAAAGGCCAGTTCCACTCCCGCTTTGATCATGGCCACCATCAGGATGCCCTTATCATAGTATTCCTGCTCGCTGATTTCCACATCGGCGGATACTGCCCGCTCAAACGCGGTTTCCCCGGTTTCTTTACGCCATTTAAGAAGATTGGCATCATCATTGGCCCAGTCTTCCATCATGGTCTTTGAAAAATGGCCTGAGGCGATATCATCCATATGCTTTTCAAAAAGGGGCTGCAAAATAGTCCGCAGCTCTTCGGCAAGAAGATATGCCTTGATCTTGGCCGGGTTGGACAACCGGTCCATCATGGCGGTTATGCCGCCCAGCTTGAGAGATTCGGTGATGACCTCCCAGCCGTACTGAACCAGCTTGGAAGCATATCCCGGATCGATGCCTTCTTCGACCATCTTGTCAAAACAGAGCAGGGACCCGGTCTGCAGCATGCCGCACAGGATGGTCTGCTCGCCCATGAGATCCGACTTTACCTCAGCGACAAACGAAGACTCCAGAACCCCGGCCTTGTCGCCGCCGGTACCGCAGCAATAGGCCTTGGCAATGTCCCAGCCTTCACCGTTCGGATCATTTTCGCCATGCACGGCGATAAGCGTCGGTACGCCAAAACCCCGCTTGTATTCCTGACGGACTTCAGTTCCCGGTGCCTTTGGCGCTACCATAATGACGGTCAGATCCTTACGAATCTGCATCCCCTCTTCGACAATATTAAAGCCATGCGAGTAGGAGAGGCAGGCGCCTTTTTTCATCAGCGGCATAACCGTCGAGACCACGTTGGTATGCTGCTTGTCGGGGGTCAGATTGATGACCAGATCAGCGAGAGGGATCAGCTCTTCATAGGAGCCGACGGTGAAATCATTCTCCGTGGCATTTTTCCAGGATTGACGCTTTTCTTTAATTGCCGCCGGCCGCAGGGCGTAGGATACATCCAGGCCGCTGTCGCGAAGATTGAGTCCCTGATTCAGACCCTGGGCACCGCAGCCGACTATGACGAGTTTTTTTCCCTTCAGGTAATCAACGCCGCTGAATTCAGCCGCATCCATAAACCGGCACCTGGACAGCTCTTCAATCTGCCGACGGAAAGGCAGGGTGTTAAAATAGTTCGAAGCCATTTTTATCTCCTTGTATCTGTATTGTTTTTTATCGTCGCCTCAAGGCAATCGTTTCCCAACTGATATATTGATAATCTTATGTTGCGTCAAGTGATTTATTCGTGATACTGTATTGCGTAATATGCAACATTCGTAAAGAACATCATCAGAGGATATCTACCTTGAACATCCGGGAACTTGAGCTGTTCCGCCATCTGGCCTCAAGCCTCCATTTCGGTCGCACCAGCCTGGAGTGCAACATCACGCCCTCGGGATTGACCCGCACAATTCAACGGCTGGAAAACGATCTGGGGAAACCACTCTTTTTTCGAAACAACCGATCGGTTCACCTTACACCTGCCGGAACACTGTTCAAAGAATATTGTGAAGAGACTATCAGCAACTGGCATCTCCTGCGCAGTCATTTACACAGCGATACAGTGCTCCGCGGCGAACTGTCTCTTTACTGCTCTGTTACGGCGAGTTTCTCAATACTGCCGCAGATTTTCAGAAAATTCAGGAAGTCCCATCCGGAAGTCACGATCCATGTTCAGACCGGAGATGCGGCAAAAGCTCTCAACAAACTGCAATCCCGCGAAGTGGATATATCTATTGCCGCCCTCCCCGATAATCTTCCGGAAGACCTTGATTTTATAGAACTCCTTAAGACCCCGTTGCTCTTTGTTTTTGGCAGACTCTTCCCGGAAACTATCTTTTATTGCCAGGGTACGATAAACTGGGCAAAGACCCCGGTCATTCTACCCGCCGATGGTCTCAGCAGAACCAGAGCTGAGAAATGGTTTGCAGACAAGGGAATTCGCCCCTATATATATTCGCAGGTTTCCGGCAACGAGGCAATTATCGCCATGGTAAGCATGGGTTGCGGGGTCGGTATCGTTCCCCGTTTAGTTCTGGATCAGAGCAGCTTCGCAAACGAGGTGGAGATTCTGGAGATAGCACCGAATCTCGAACCGTTCACTGTCGCTGCCTGCACCTTTGCTAAAAATAAACGAAATCCATTGGTACAGTCTTTTTGGGACATTGTCGCACGGGAAACAACCGCAAATAATACACCGCAATGAAAACAATACTGATAACCAACGATGACGGCGTTCACAGTCCGGGCATTGCCGCGCTGCAGCAGGCCATGAAGGGACTGGGCCGGACAATTGTCATTGCCCCGGACCGCGATAATTCTGCCGTCTCCCATTCTCTCACCATGAATCGTCCTCTCAAAATACAGAAACTGGCCGAAAATTTCTACACGGTGAATGGAACGCCCACCGACTGTGTCGCCCTCGGACTGAAAAAGATTCTGCATCAGCCACCCGATCTGCTCGTTTCCGGGATCAACGCCGGCACCAACCTCGGCGATGATATTTCCTACTCCGGTACCGTTTCCGCCGCCATTGAAGGGACCATGTACGGCGTCCCGTCCATGGCACTTTCAGTCGGCGGCAAACTGCCTTATGACTATCGGGCAGCCATGCAGATTGCTCTCTGCATGGCCGAAAAAATTCTCCGCAATTCCCTGCCCGAAAATACGCTGCTCAATATCAATATTCCGAGCGGCGAGGCCTACCGTAAAATCAAAGTTACCCGCCAGGGAAGACGGCTCTGGGAAAATTCCATTCATGAGACCCTCGACCCACGAGGGAGCAAGTACTACTGGATAGGAGGAGGCACGGCGCTTGCCGACCCTGGAGAAGACACCGATGTTTACACCTTTGCCGCCGGCAATGTCTCCATTACGCCAATACAGCTTGACCTCACCAACCACACCGGCATTACCTATTTAAAAGAACATTGGCTTCTGGAAGGCGGCTCGAATGACAACGATGGCAAGTGAAAAAAGTATGATCCCGGATCAACGCCAACAAAAAAGTATCCTGGCGATAAACGTCGGCCTGGCAGCCAACACCCTGCTTGCCCTGCTGAAGACCAGCGTTGGCATATTCGGCCATAGCCCTGCTCTTCTCGCCGATGGCATCAACTCGACTTCGGATGTGGCATATGGCATAGTCGTCAATATTTTCATGCGACTGTCCGGTAAACCGGCTGACGATGAACATCCCTACGGCCATGAGCGGCTGGAATCGATCGCCGCGGTTGTTGTCGGGGCCTTTGTTATTACCACCGCCATCTCCATTTTCTGGGCATCTATCAACAATGTATATGAACTGTTAAACGGGGCAAGCGGTTTTACCGAAGCCTCGCTACTGGCTCTGTGGATCGCTCTCTTTACCGTGTTGCTCAAGATCTGGCTGTCACTGTGGACTCTTCGGGTTGGAAAAAACACGAACAATAACGTCTTAATGGCCCTTGCCGCCGACCACCGCAACGATATTTTTTCAGCTCTGGCGGCCACCATCGGGATCATCTTCAGCCGTTTGGGATTTCTCTGGGTCGATCCTCTGGCCGGCGGAATTGTCTCTATCATCATCTGCATCACCGGGATCGATATTATCCGCGAATCAGCCGCTGATCTGATGAATACCCTGCCGGGGAAAAAGCTCACGGAAGAAATCCGCAGGAAACTCGATGAGATAGAGGAAGTACTCGATATAGAGGAAATCCAGGGCCATAGATTCGGCCTCTATATGGTAGTGAACATTACCATCGGTATTTCCCCGGACCTCTCAGTGGCCGAAGGTGACCGGATTGCCACCCGGGTTGAGCAATTGCTGATCAATGAAATTGATTCAATGCGACGGGTCTTTGTCCATTACCACCCGGTAAAAACGGAAAAAGGGCTCAGGTCATAGAGCAAAAAAGATGCCCCCAAGGACGTGCCTTGGGGGACAACGAAGGATATCGGCCGTTTTATGACGCCATCGCTGTTTACCGTGAGGACGTGACAATATCCTGCTGCATCTGCTCGATAACCTGAATCGGATCGACCGCCCTGGTAATCGGCCGACCGACGACCACATGGCTGGCGCCACTTTTAATAGCCATTCCGGCGGTTACTATCCTTTTCTGATCATCGCTGTCATCTTGTACGTTGGCGCCCGGGCGAATCCCCGGGGTAACAATCAGCAGTTTTTCACCGAGCTCGCGCCGCAATTTCTCGGCTTCAAGTCCGGAAGAGACAACCCCGTCACAGCCAAGCTCCAAGGCTCTTTTCGCCCGGAAATAGACAAGATCGGCCACCGATTGCGTCATGCCCATCGCCCGCATATCTTCTTCGCCAAAACTGGTGAGAACAGTCACGGCCAGCAGTTGCATATCACCTCTGGCAGCAACAGCCGCCCGGATAATCGGGTCGTTGCCATGAATGGTGGCAAAGCTTACGCCGCGGCTGTTGACCTGTTCCACCGCCAGTTTGACGGTCTCAGGGATATCAAAAAATTTCAGGTCCAGCATCACCTTATGGCCTCGATCAACAAGCCAGTCGACGGTTTCAAACCAGCTGCCCATAAAGAGCTGGAGCCCTACTTTAAAAAACGAGATATGGGATTCACATTTCTTGACTATATCTTTGGCCTGTTCCGGGGTCTCAACGTCCAAAGCGACGATGATCCGCTCTTTGAGTGGTATTGCTGTATTACTCATAATTCTCCCTGTAAAGTCGTTCTGGTCCAACTGCAAGAGTGTTATCGATAATTTCTTTTACCTGCTCTTTTTTTGTTCTGCAAGCAGCGCGAGAAGCGGGCGGCACTGTTCGGTTACCGTTTTGGTCCCCATTTCATCGAGCAGCACGAGCACTGCCGATACTTTTTCGGCTTTATCATGCGGTAAAGAGCGGGCCTGATTTGCAAGGATCTTATGCCCCTGACTGGACATGCTTGTCCAGAAATTAGCATCCTGATTGCCGGAAAGACAGTTTTTATGTAGTTCTTCGAACCAAACGTCAACATCTCCTGATGCCGGACCTGCATCGGAAAGACTCGCCTGCTCTATTTTTTTGGCCGTCAGGGCTTCTGATTGCGGTACCGGCGCTACCATTCTCTTTCGTTTTTGCAGGGATTCTTTCTCGACGGGAGCCATGGGTTTGGCGGTCTTGATCATATCCGTCTGCCGGTTCGATTGCTCGACGACCTTGCTCTCCGGCGATTCCACCGGTACAACTTCCGGGGAAGTGGTGTCCTCACCCACAGGAGGCAGATGGTTGAGATTGAGAAAAACCGCCACGCTCGCAGCTACAGCAAGGGCCGATCCGATAAAGCTGTATTTTTTTATTCGGCTCATCGGATGTCTACGATCCCTGGCCGAACTGCCAACAGCCGTTTGGTCCATGGTCTTTAACGCAAGCCATTCCCCATAACATTTCTCACAGCCACTCAAATGCTGCATATATCCTGCCAGCTGCTCGCCGGCACATTTACCATCGACCAGGGCAGCCATCTCCTCGGGGTTGAGACACCGGCCGTGCTTCTCTGAATTATCTGCGCCCAGCGCTAACAGAGCTGCTGCTTTTTCAGCCTTTTTGCTGTTTTTAAAGTTTGGCTTGATAATCATGTCCTGAGTATTGTGCCAGTGGTTCCGATTTCACTTTTATATCCCTATTCACTTTGACGGACCTCCACCAGGATTTTGTCATTTATTCGCCTGACAACTGTCAATCGATCAGCAAACGAAGCTCATCAGCCAGTCCGGTTCTTTCGAACTCTACTTTGAGCCGCGCCATAAGACGGCGCTTTTTCCCATGGGCCTGAAAGCGCGTCAGTCCAAGCAGCTCGCCTGCCTGCGCCACCCCAAGTCCATCCTGGTAGCAGAGTTTTAACAGTAATTTTTCTTCCGGGGAAAGAGAGATTTCCACCTGGTTGATTTTTCTTAAGAGAGCGTCGGAAGTCACACACTCATTAACGCCAAGGACAAGCTCAAAGACGGCTTCGATCAACTCTTTTTTCTGCCGTTCTTCAATTGGGCAATCCGTACCCGGGTCCCCGTGGCGCATATCGGAACCGTTTTCTTCTTCATATGCAACCTCCAGCCCCCGGTGTGTACCGCAATCGGGAATTCTTGCCAGCAGCTGATATGCCGCGCTCTCAATTTCGCTTTTCCCGACGCCTACCTGACGCTGCAGGACAATTTCCACAGCCTCGGCCACAGAAAGACGTTCGAGGCAAAGCGCGGTAAAGAGTTTTGCCCAAATCCCCCCAAAAGTTTTCACCCAGAGCGGCGGCCGCACCCGGCCAAAGCGTTTCCTGGCAAAATCCTCCAGCAATCTTGCCGTGATGGTCCTGACAAATGTAGCAAACGCGGCTTTTCCATCATACCGCCGCAGTCTTTGCCAGTCATCGGCTCGCAAACCGTCGATTACGGCAAGAGCGGCCTCTTCGGCGAGGCTCCCCTCGCCAAACCGCCGCATGGCCATACGGTTGATTGTTTGCCAGTAGGCGAGTGTTTTCTCTTTCCAGTCGGTCAATGATGATCTCGTAAATAATCAAATATAAGAAGAGTTGAGTACCGTCTGCAACTTAGGATTATTTTTTCTCTTTCTCCATAAAAATTTCATTATTGCATTGCGAGCCGACACATTTCTTTGTCGCGTCCGTCATACCTCATACAGACGTACCTTGCCCCATCAAACAAAAAAGAAAACAGGAGAAATCATGAACATTGTAACCAGACGACACTATCCGGCACTTTTACTCAGTTCCCTTATCCTGCTGCATGGCTGTACAGGTTCATCCCTGACCGATACCAAAGAGCAGGACCAGACGGCAGCCTCAATAGTAATCGCCGACGAATCAACGCATCCTGCAGCAAAGGTGTTCTTGCCGGCACCACTCGCAATATCTAAAGAAGCGATTTTATCCAGACAGGCAAAAGGAATCGATTTGACACCAAGGAAGGAGATATCGTTGCCGAAAGCGCCGGCGGCGGCAATGCCCGTCTATGGCAACACGATTGTTGCCGAATCGATAGTGCCGCGCGCCTTTCAATTCCACCGAGAATCCTATAATGCCGTCACGGAAAACTCGTTTATTGCCACCTCAAATGACCCGCTGTCCACATTTTCCATCGATGTGGATACGGCATCGTATGCCAATATCCGCCGGTGGCTGACCGGCGGCGAACTTCCCCCGGTCGGGGCCGTGCGGATTGAAGAGATGATTAATTATTTTTCTTATGATTACCCGCAACCGGAGAAAGGCCCAATCGGCATTACCACGGAGCTTGGCCCCTGTCCATGGCAGCCGGCCAACAAACTGGTCCGCATCGGCATCAAGGCAAAAGATCTGGATCCAGCCCATATCCCTGCATCCAACCTGGTTTTTCTCATCGATGTGTCGGGGTCGATGAACCAGGCCAATAAATTACCGCTCCTGCAACAATCGATGCTGCTGCTGACGGGGGAACTCACCGGCCAGGACAGAGTCTCTATCGTCGTCTATGCAGGAACCGACCGGGTCATTCTGCCACCAACCGCAGGCGACCAGAAAGAAACGATCCGCAAGGCCATCACCTCACTTTCCTCTGGAGGGTCGACCCATGCCTCAAGCGGTATTCGTACCGCCTACAGCCTCGCCCGACAGTGCTTTATCAAAAATGGCAATAACCGGATAATTCTCGCCTCCGACGGCGATTTCAATGTCGGAGTAACCAGTCGAGACGAACTTGAACGTATAGTGGCCAAAGAACGGCAATCAGGGGTTTTTCTCACCGTTCTGGGCTTTGGCATGGGCAATTATCATGATGATACCATGGAAATCCTCGCCGACAAGGGCAACGGCAATTACAGTTATATCGACTCCCTGCTCGAGGCCAAAAAAGTGCTTATTAAAGAGAGAACCGGTACTCTATTTACCCTTGCCCGTGACGTCAAACTGCAAATTGAGTTCAATCCCGCCAGGGTCGGCGGCTATCGATTGATCGGCTATGAAAACAGGACGCTGGCCGACGAGGATTTTAATAATGATAAAAAAGATGCCGGGGAAATCGGCGCTGGCCACACAGTGACCGCCCTCTACGAACTGCTTCCCGTCGGATCAGCTCGAGTCCCTGGCGTCGATCCTCTCAAATACCAGCAAATATCGCGTCCACTTGATAATGCCAACGAATTACTCACGGTCAAAGTACGCTACAAACCGGTGGATTCCGACAAATCCCTCCTGCTGACCACAGCTGTCACCGACAACGACACTGCACTTCTGTCGACAAGCGTCGATTTTCGCTTTGCGGCGACTGTGGCGGGTTTTGGCATGCTCCTGCGTCATTCCGACCAGATAAGCGGGCTGAACTACCCAAAATTACTGACAATGGCCAGAAACAGCCGAGGGACAGACGAACAGGGATATCGCGCCGAATTTATCCACCTTCTCGAGAGAAGTGAACTTCTCCACGATAAATAACGGGCCTCCTTTACAATTTTATTTATGAACATTATAATTATTATGTTCATAACACAAAGAAGCTGTATTTTTGGGGTTATGTTTCATGGCTGATGCTCCGGAGCAAATTGAACTAAAAGGAGATGCGTATGACAGTTAAAATTTTCATCAGACGAAAAGTTTCACCGGATAATGTCCTTGCACTCACAGTTTTGCTGAAAAAATTACGCAGCTTAACCTTAAACCAGTCCGGATATATTTATGGAGAAACCTTAAAGCGGGTCGACAGCAAAGATGAATGTATGGTCATAAGCACCTGGCGATCGCTGGATGACTGGAATGCCTGGCTGAACAACGAGGAACGCAAGGTTATCCAGAGTGAGATTGATGTGCTGCTTGGCCAAAAAACTGATTACGCCGTTTACGAAGTATGATCCCTGCTTGAAATAATTGTGCCACACACGTTCTGTGTGGTACAATGCACTATCATTTTCTCACTGCTCATATGCTTGTTTGTTTTCCCGTAGGCTTTCCTGATCATAGACAATCACATGCAAATAATGACGTTTAATCAGAAACATTTGTTTTTTCTATTTACGTTAGTGTTTTGATTCGATCCCTCTCTTAGTGTAGTTTGGGGTCCTTTATTTTTAACCATATCACTCAATCATTCCACAATACCGAGGCACGGACGCAATGATATTTGAAGGTGTTAAGCTCATGGTCGTTGGCATGACTACCGTCATGCTTTTTCTCTGCCTGATGATTCTCTTCATCAACCTCGTATCCTTTTTAACCAAAGGCTCAGCGGCACGCGAAGTTGAAGCAATTGCCGCAGAGAGGGCTCTGCAGATTCTTAAGAGAAAGAAAACAAAAGAAGACAGCTCCCAGAGCGCTGACGAAGACATAGCGGTTATTACCGCCGCGGTTGCCGCATACGAGAGTCAACGGTTTGCCAAGGCATAGCTTGTAGGGCTTGATTTGCAGTTCCACCGCATATTCAGCAATCCAACATATACGTATTCACACTTAATAATCCTAAGCGAGGAGAAGAACGGTGAGTAAAAAGGTTATTCAATTCATGGACACGTCTTTTAGAGACGGTTTCCAGTCTGTCTTTGGTGCGAGGGTATTTACTGACGACTTTATGCCCGCCGTCAAGGCTTCAGTTGATGCGGGGATCACTAATATCGAAGCTGGTGGCGGGGCCCGTTTTCAGAGCTTGTTCTTCTACTGCGGCGAATCGGCCTTCGACATGATGGACCGCTTCAGAACGGAAGTCGGCCCAAATGTAGCACTGCAGACCCTGGCGCGTGGTATCAATGTGGTGGCGCTGAGCCAATGTCCGCGTGATATCATCGACCTGCATGCCAAAATGTTCAAAAAACACGGCATGACCACCATTCGAAATTTCGACGCCTTAAACGACGTCCGCAACCTCGAATATTCCGGTGAGCGTATCGCCCATCACGGCCTCAATCACCAGATCGTGGTTTCGATGATGGAGCTGCCCCCCGGTTGTACCGGTGCGCACACCCCTGAATTCTATATGGACCGGCTCAAGCAGATCCTCGATGCGAACATCCCCTTCCACTCCATCTGTTTCAAAGATGCCTCTGGAACGTCCAACCCTACAAAGGTTTATGAAACCCTGAAGGCAGCGAGAAAAATTGTCTCCGAGGACACCATTCTCTGGTTCCATACCCATGATACCGCAGGTCTTGGCATCTCCCAGAATATGGCAGCAGTTGAAGGTGGCGCCACCGGCATCGACCTGGCAAAATCCCCGGTCAGCGGCGGCACCTGCCAGCCGGATATTCTGTCCATGATGCATGCCATGAAGGGAACGGATTATACGCTCGATCTCGATTACGAAAAAATAATCACCGCCTCCGATGCCTTTGAAGAAGCAATGAAAGACTACTTCTTCCCGCCGGAAGCAAAAATGGTCTCGCCCAAAGTGACCTTATCGCCGATGCCGGGGGGAGCGCTCACCGCCAACACCATGATGATGCGTGATACCGGCACCCTGCATCTCTATCCCGCCGTTATCAAAGAGATGTCCGAGGTTGTTGCCCGTGGTGGTTTCGGCACTTCCGTTACTCCTGTCTCCCAGTTTTATTTCCAGCAGGCCTATCTCAACGTGACCCAGGGGAAATGGAAAAAGATCAACCCGAGCTACGGCAATATGGTCCTCGGCTATTTCGGTCGTACCCCGGTGCCCGCTGATCCGGAAATTATCAAAATCGCCTCCGAGCAACTGGGCAAACCGGTTTTCACGGACGACCCTCTCGACATTCTAGAGCCCGGTATCCCCAAGGCCACAAAAATACTCGAAGAAAACAAACTGCCGGTAAACGATGAGAACATTTTCATCATTGCCAGTTGTGAGCAGAAAGGGCTGGATTACCTACTCGGCAAAGCGGTCACCAATGTACGAAAAATTACCGACGCGCCGCCGGTCGATAAAAAAGCTGCCGCCAAGAAAGCTGCTGCTCCAGCTGCTGCCGCCTCTATCGGACCACGCAACTATACCATCACCGTCAACAACCGTCCCTACGATGTTACTGTTTCCGACGCTGGCGGCATAAAGGCTGCACCGGCTGCTGCTCCTGCCGTCACGGCTGCTCCTGCCGTCGAAGGGACGGAAGTGGACGCCCCGACCCCAGGAAATATTGTCAAGATCCTGGTTGATGTCGGCACCGTCGTCACTGTAGATCAGCCGCTTGTCGTCATGGAAGCGATGAAAATGGAATCCGAAGTTAAATCTCCCTGCGCCGGTAAGATTCTGGCTATTCATATCTCTGCGGGTGATACTGTTCAGGCCTCTGATCAGCTCTTCACCATTGGCTGACAGCATGTAGACTTTCCGGTTCCCGGTTTATGCAGACCGGGGGCCTCATCTTCTTTGCTCTTACCGGGTAAGTATTTATGAAAATCAGAATTTTCATGCTTCTTTTATCGGCATGGCTATGCACCTGGGCCTTCTCTGCACTTGCTGCAGACGGCACGGTGGTGGATATAGTCTCGCCGGCTGACGCAAAAATTATACGGGTTCTCGCGCAGCAAAACGGCTTTGTCTATAGCGGCGACGAGATCGCAACCCTAAAAAAGGAGGACGGTACAGTCATAGTCCTCAAGGCGGGTGCGGCTGGAAAAATCATCAGTATGCAGGTCATCGCCTATCAAAAAGTTCATAAGGACGAACTGCTTGGGACAATAGCCGTCACGCAAATCGTTGCCGATCAACCAACCGTCATCACTGGCAGGAAACTGCCGCCCATCTCCGAGCTTCTGGTCGATCTTGCTAAAACCACGGGGGTTTACGGCATATATGCAGGGCAGACAACGCAGGACTGGACGGTGGGCATAGGCCGGCTGCTCATGATCTCCGTCGGGCTGCTTCTCCTTTATCTTGGCATCTTTAAAGGTTTCGAACCACTCCTTCTGGTTCCTATCGGGTTTGGTGCGATTCTCTCCAACATCCCGCTGGCTGGCATTGCCGAGCCAGGAGGTATACTGTATTATATTTATGAGGTGGGCATCCAGACCGGGGTTTTCCCGCTGCTTATCTTCATGGGCGTCGGGGCCTTGACCGACTTCGGCCCGATGCTTGCCAATCCGATTACCATTCTGCTTGGCGGTGCCGCTCAGCTGGGCATTTTCGCTACCCTGCTCGGCGCTCTGTGGCTGTCCGATTTTGTACCCGGCATCAATTTTTCATTGCGTGATGCTGCAGCAATCGGCATCATCGGTGGTGCAGACGGTCCAACGGCAATCTTTCTCGCCAGTAAACTCTCTCCCAGGCTGCTAGGTTCCATTGCCATCGCCGCCTACTCGTACATGGCTTTAGTTCCACTGATTCAGCCACCAATTATGAAATGGCTGACAACTGAAGAAGAAAGAAAGATCAAGATGGTGCAGCTGCGTCACGTCTCGAAACTGGAAAAAATCATTCTTCCCCTGCTCGTACTGGGCATCTGTTCGACATTGCTGCCGTCTGCCGCACCGCTGATCGGGATGTTCATGCTCGGCAATCTGGCCAAGGAATGCGGGGTGGTTGACAGACTGTCCGACACCATCAAGAACTCCCTGATGTATACGGTCATTATCTTTCTCGGCCTGGCCGTCGGCAGTAAATTGTCCGCCGATAAATTCCTCAATCTCGAGACCCTGGGTATCCTCGGTCTCGGCATGATTGCCTTCAGCATCGGCACCGCCGGAGGTGTCTTGATGGCCAAACTGATGAACAAACTGACGAAAACCCCAATCAATCCACTTATCGGGGCGGCTGGAGTTTCTGCAGTTCCGATGGCCGCCAGGGTGGTCAACAAGGTTGGTCTCGAGGCCAATCCGCAAAATCACCTGATCATGCATGCCATGGGACCAAACGTTGCCGGAGTTATCGGCTCTGCCGTCGCGGCGGGTGTTCTTCTGGCGCTACTTTAACAAGGACCAGGTCTTTTCATCCCAGAGGGGATGAGGCGAGTATATTTTACCCGCCTCATCCCCTCTTTGCATAGAGCATCAACAAATCTGTCAATTCTGCATTTCGATATTTAGCAAAGTCTCCATATTCATAATTCCGTTTCCCCGGCAACGCTGCCTTACTGCTGGATCAACCTGGAACAGTCGATTTCCACCGTAAATGAGCCACTCACCTTTGCCATTGCGCGGGAAGAGTTTGATCAGGCACCGATGTCCCTTGAATATACTGCTGCCGTCTTGTCGATAAACCACTCCAACGCACCGTCAGTTGGATTCACCAGTTCGGCCGGCAGTTTCTGTCCTTGTTTTTGCGGGTTGAGCACTTTCGACAATATATCTGCCTTACCTGCTCCGGCCGCCATGAAGACGACATTGCGACCATTGTTGATCAAAGGCAAGGTCATCGTAATACGAATCGGAGGCGGCTTGGGGGCGTTCAAGACAGGAGCTACCCACGCCCTGGTTTCCGCCAAAAGCGGGTGGCCCGGAAACAGGGACGCGGTGTGACCATCTTCACCGATACCGAGCAAGATCAGATCAAACCGCGGCATCTGGTCCTCCCGTGGTTGAAAGAGTGTTCGCATGACAGATTCATAATTTCGCGCCGTTGCCGAAGGATCGATGGAATTGTCTGTGGCATGAATCTGTTCGCGGGGGATGCTGACGCGGCGGAACAAATGATGCTCTGCAAGCCCGTAATTGGAGTCAGGACTGCTCCACGGAACCCACCGCTCATCTACCCAGAAAACATGCCAGCACGACCAGTTGATGGCGTCATGCAGTCGCTCTGAACAAAGAGCAGGAGCAAGTATCTCCATGAGCGATCCACCCGAAAGCGCGATACTGAATCGCCCCTTTTCCGCACAGGCCCGTGCCGCCAGCTTGGCGACATGAGCTGCAAGAGCGCTTGATAGTTCGTTGCGACTGGCATAAACATTTACTTTGGCTCGCATATCCTCTTTCGCTCCTCGGCGATCTCTTTAACCTTTCTGGAGTATTTGCCGACCGTAAAAAGCGGCACCCCATAGACCGCTGTCCTGGTTGTCGATCAGAAAAACCGGAATTTGTGCTAAGAGATGTCCCATGGTCGGGGAATCGAGAAATTCGTTACGGAAATTTGCATGGGTGAGGAGCTCCGGGTTTCTGGCGGCAACTCCGCCGGCAATATACAGCCCGCCAAGAGCCAGGACCTCGAGGGCAAAATCCCGGCACACGCGGCCATAGAATTTTGCAGCCCATGCCAGGGTTTCTGATTCCGGGGTAAAGCGGGCGGCAACCTCCTGCGGCTCCAACTCCTCGCCGGTGAGAAACCAGTGGATATGCGTCAGCCCACGACCGGAGACCACCAGATTGCCGGTGATATGTTTCTGGCCACTCTTTTGCTGGTAGAACTCCTGAAAAGCTAATTCCCGTCGAGAAATAAAAGGAAAATAGGCATGCCCGCCCTCAGACGGCAGAGCCAGAAACCCATATTCGGGAATCGATACCAGAACAGCCATGCCAAGTGCAGTGCCGGCGCCAATGACCCCGATCGTTCCGTCTGCCACGTCGGCCTCGCATTTTCCCGCAAGGATTACGCGAGCTGACTTGCCAACGACCGACGCGCTGGCATAGGCCTGGGCAACAAAATCATTGATCAGATACGCCTGCCGAAGGATTTTTTTGCTTTTTGCGCTGGTGAGGTCAATATCCCAGGAGATATAAGGCGGGGCAGAGTACGTTCCGTGTTCCACCGGTCCGGCCACTGCGATGACTGCAATGTCAGCTTCTTCAGCGAGAAAGGGAGCATCACTGAGCCGCAACTGTTCGAGAAGCTGGGGAAAAGAGTTTGCCTTTTTGGTTGGCAGCCATTTCACATCCATCAACACCAGTGAGCCGCTTTGATCAATTTGAAAATGGGCAAAACGGCTATTGGTGCCACCAATATCTGCGGCAAGGATATCTTTTTTAATAATTGCATCGCTCATGGCAAAGTCCTTTCCATAATGTCGTCACGTATTACTCATTCCAGTTTACCGGCATCGGCTTTAGTCGCACGGCAATCCGCAGCAGCCTATTCGCCACTCATGACCGTCTTTGGCCAGCAATTCATCCGCGGCATCCGGTCCCCAGCTGTTTCTGGGATAAACATGGAGGGGTGGTGCCTGTGGAGAAGATTCCCACCCGGAAAGAATGGGATCGATCAATCGCCAGGCTGCCTCGATGCCGTCATTTCGGGTAAACAGAGATGCATCACCTTTCAGCGCGTCCAGCAGGAGCCGCTCATAGGCATCCGGCAAAGCGATGCCGGGAAAAGCTCCCAGATACGAGTAGCTCATGTTGACCGAACGAGATTCAGCTACCGTATCCGGCACCTTTGTCTCAAACCGCAGGTGGATGCCTTCATCCGGTTGAATACAGATGGACAGAAAATTCGGTGTAAATTTCTGACTGCGCCCTAGATTGAAGATGACATCCGGCGGCGGCTGAAATTCAACGATGATGGCGCTGCTTTTGGCGGGCATCGCCTTGCCGGATCGCAGATAGAACGGAACACCCTTCCATCGCCAGTTGTCAATAAAGAGCTTGATAGCAGCATAAGTCGGAGTTTTAGAATCCGGATCAATGCCTTCGCTTTCACGATACCCCTGGTACTGGCCGCGCACGGTATCATCCAGAGCAATAGGGCGAATCGTGCCGATAACTTTCGCCTTTTCGTTGCGGATCGCATCAGCATCGAGAGACGCCGGAGGTTCCATTGCCACCAGCGCCAGCAATTGCATCAGGTGATTCTGGAACATGTCCCGCAGAACCCCCGCTTTGTCATAGTAACCGCCCCGCTTTTCCACATCGACGCTTTCTGCCACCGTGATCTGGACATTGGCCACGTAACGACGATTCCAGGTCGGTTCAAAAAAAGTGTTGGCAAAACGAAGAAAAAGAATATTTTGCGCCGTTTCCTTTCCCAGATAATGATCGATGCGGTACACCTGATGTTCAGCAAAGACGGCATGAACCCGGCTATTTAACTCTCTGGCAGAGTCAAGATCCCGGCCAAAAGGCTTTTCAATGATGATTCGTCGCCGGGCCATGGTCTCGGCAGTCATGCCGGCTGCAGACAGATGTTCGCAGGCCGGGCCGTAAAACTCAGGGGCCGTAGCCAGATAATACAGTCGATCAGTCGGTTCCTGCTCCATATCGGCCAACGCTGCATCAAGTTTCTGGTAATCTCCTGGGGTATCCATGTCACCTTGAACATACCGAATGTTCTGAATAAAATCGTTCCAGACAGATTCGTCAAATGCCGAGTCAGAGTTCGTTACACCGCTGCGCAATTGCTCTCTGAATTGGTCATCACTCCAGTTTCGGCGGGCGAATCCCACGATCCGGAGTCCAGGCGGGAGACGTTTTTTCTTGAAGTTGTTATAGAGTGCAGGTATCAGCTTGCGCCGTGTCAAGTCTCCCGAGGCACCGAAGATAACTACGGTCATGACACAGGCGTCGCAATTAATCGCCTTCATGTGCGAGCTCCTTATTGAGGATGGTTTCTTCTGTGATACGCGACACCGCGCAGGCAGCTGTCAGGAGCGGTCCGTTCCACGTTTTTATGATGGGAACGGACCGATCAAATCCCAAAACGCTGAGTGTCGCGGTCTCAAGGGCGAAATGACGCCCATGATCCGGTTCAAGCCCCAGCCACCGTACTCCCAGAACACGCAACAGGTGTCCATGGGCGAAAACCGCGACCGGACCGTCAACTTTTCTGATGTGCTCAATAACACGGTCAACGCGAGCAGCAACCTGAGCGATAGTTTCTCCGCCCGGACAAAGATGGGTGAAAACCGACCACCCCGGAGTGTGCTTGCTGATTTCTTCCGTTGTTTTTCCCTCGTAGTCACCGTAATCCCATTCCATGAGGTCCACAGCCGTCTGTGCCCGGCTTGCCAGTCCGGCAATCCGGCAGGTTTCGAAGGCGCGCTGCAAGGGACTGCTCAACACCAGGTCAAAATCAATTTCCTTGAACACTGGCCGCAAGACCACCGCTTCCGCTCTTCCAGCCTCCGTGAGCGGTATGTCCGTGCGGCCGGTATGGCGCATTTGTGCGGCCCATGCAGTTTGTCCGTGTCGCACGAGATATACAAGTTGTCTTTCATGCATCTTCTTCATCCCTGGTATAATATTCATCAAAATCCCTGCAGACCACTGGCAAAGAGAAATAGACCCTTCCAGATGTCCTGGTCGGCGCTCTAGAGTGTGGATCATGTTGTGAAACATTATACATATTGTGGTTCTCGCACTACATTTTCCCCGCGAAACAACAGATTCATGATTAGTAATTTACTAATAATTTTCTATCTGTTTCAGATTGAGCACCAAAGCAGACAGTCTTTAGAAGA
>JBBRDD010000034.1:0-30507 GCA_038204235.1 Desulfobulbales bacterium | reverse complement strand
ATTCAATTCTCTGATAGCCTGTTCTCCATCAGTGGCCTTGGTGATGTCGTAGCCTTTTGATTTTAGCATGTATTCCAATATTTCGAGTATCATTTCATCGTCATCTACAACCAGTACCTTAAGTGCCATTTTTACGACCTCCTTTATGATTGGCAACTGAATATTGCTCGCCATTTAAACTGCCGTTGTAAGACGATGTGCATAAAGTGTTCCAGCATACGGTTGGTATTTGGCATCGGTGTATCACACAATAAACCTGTTTTCTGACTATCTCCGAGATGTTCAAACAGACCATCAATAGTATGCGAGTTACCAGTGAGAAACTTAACTTGCACCATAACAACAAAGGTTTTGTGGCCAGTAGCTGGATGCAAACATTAGAAGAAGTTTCACAATCATCATTTCCACAAAAGTAACGGTAATCAGTAAGTCTCTACCCTCACGAATTGCTATTGAAGCGTTTGCAGGGAACTATTTGTCGTGCCGACGCTGGTCGCTTTTGCGTGGATTGCCGAGGATGAAGACGTTTGGCTGTTGTCTGACGGGTGGGTATGGTCGGCGATTATGTCGAGTGCGGATTTGATGTCATTTAATGCACTTGAGATAAGCGGCAATAAACTTGGCCCGCCATTGGGGGCGCCGATCACGACGGTGGGCGCAGTGACATGGTAGGCTGCAGCTGTGGTTTATTTCGGGCCGGTGACTTCTTCGGTGGATTCTCCGCCAATGGTTTCACTTCTGTCGCCTGACGCCGTTTGATGAATTTCTTTTGCAATGTCGGCAATGGTCTCGTCGGTCTTTCTTTCCCAGTTGCCAGTGGGATCGATTGTTTGATGGACCCCGTCTTTTTGTTGCCACCTGCCCATGTTATCGAGGACGCCCGAAAGTGGTTGAATCAAACTCTTTCATCAAGAGACCGCAGGATAGAAAGGCGCTGAGTGATTATCGCTTGGTGCCTTTCTTGTTTTGATGTTTATTTTAGTGGTTCTTTGGTTTTTAGAGGAAATATCCAGCATTGCAAAATATGCTCGCTATTTTTTTATGAGAATCGCAGTGAATGGTGTTTTTCACGAAATGACCAATTACGATAAGGGGATTATGAAATATAAACGACTGCATATTAGGGTGCCTGTCATTGGGGGAGTATCCCTGGAAAACGAACTAGGCGTTGTTATTAAGGCAAGTGCTCTTGATATTAGTGAAAATGGGATAGGCATAAATGATTTTTCAAATCGTCCGGAAAACACAGAATACAAAATCCAGGTAACAACAATTTCTCATGGAGAAATGCACTTTTCAGGAATTCTTGTTCATACCTACAAAAATTCGGCAGGATTTAAGATTACAAACATAGATTCATCAAATCTCAAAATTTTAAAGAATATTATCAATGCGTTTCAAGCTACTGAGGAATTTATCAAGCACATTGACAAGCGTGATATAATGCGAGATTGGTTTAAAGATAAAGATGGCAACAAAATAGATGTAACCTTTGAAGTGTCACCTTCACAAGGCGACACTTAAGTTTAGATCTACGCCTTAAAATAACCCGCCTACGAAGCGGAAGATGGTGGGGACTAGGGGGAATGTTGACAGCATTTGCTACAAATCGGCCTTTCACGCCGACAACACCGGTTCAAATCCGGTTGGGTACGGCCTGTTTTGTTTGTATCGTCCTTCTTCCCTCTTTATTAAAGAACTATCCGCCGCACAATGATATTGCCGACGGAGTATCCGGCGCCAAAGGAACAGATGACGCCAAGATCATATTCTTTTAAATCTTCGTGGTTCTTATGAAAACAGATAATCGATCCGGCCGAGGCAGTGTTGGCATAGGTATCGAGGATGGTGGGCGTTACATCTGTGGTAATCTCCGTGCCGAGCAATTTTTTACAGATAAGTTGATTCATATTGAGATTTGCCTGATGCAGCCAGACCCGCTTTAAATCAGACGGGGCAAGGTTATGCTTGGCCAGATGGTTACGAATGATTTCTGTTGCAAAAGGCACCACCTCTTTAAAGACCTTTCTGCCCTCCTGAACGAAAAGCCTCTCTTTTTCAGAACTCTGGCCAGGTGCGGTTCGATTGAGAAAACCAAAGCCGTTATAGATGTTGGTGGAATATTTGGTCGCCAGTTTCGTGCCGATAATCTCAAAGACATCTTTATTAGTGCAATGTTCCTCCTGCTCAATAATTACCGCTGTACACACATCGCCGAAGATGAAATGGCTGTCACGATCACGAAAGTTCAGATGGCCGGAGCAGATCTCGGGATTGACCATGAGAATGGCTCTGGCGTTGCCCCTGAAAATCGAATCAACCGCGGTTTGAATGCCGAAGGTGGCAGAAGAACAGGCGATATTCATATCAAAGGCAAAACCGGCAATCCCCAAAGCCTCCTGCACTTCAACGGCAATTGCCGGGTAAGGGCGTTCCATGTTGGAGCAGGATACAATGACCGCATCGATATCCTCCGGCTTCTTGCCCGCCCTGTCCATTGCCTCTCTGGCAGCCGCGACACTTATTTCACATTGCAGAGAACCGTCTTTTATTGACCGTTTGGGCAACTGCGGGCACATAATCTCCGGATCAAGTATCCCGACACGATCCATGACGAACCGGCTTTTTATGCCCGAGGCCCTTTCAATGAACTCGGCACTGGATTCAGATAAAACCTGGCAGGTCCCGGTGGCAATATCATCCCGGTTTTGGGTATTAAAGTTTCGAACAAAGCTGTTAAAGGAGCGGACAAGTTCTTCATTGGTAATAGAAAATGGCGGAGTGAACACTCCGGTGCCGCTGATGACAATTCTGGCCATAACTCTCCCTGCGGTTTGATTAAAAGTATGAAAAAGGTGACGAATAAGAACTCGAACCTCTCTTTCATACCATATTTTATGATTTTTGAAGACTACAAGTGGAAACCTGCAGAATGGTTATCGTTGCCGCACGGCACGCATTCAAACAACGACGCAAACAAGGAATATTTACGACGCTGAGAGGCAAAATCTCGATAAATGAGACTGCGGGAGTAGCTTATAAACTCTGCAGCTTCTGCTCCAGGACATATTGCCCAACAGCCCCGGCGATCTGGTCGATAAGACTGCCGTTCTTAAAGAACATAAAGGTTGGAACTCCCCGGATATTAAAAAAGGAGGCGATCTGTTGGTTTTTGCTGGTGTCGACCTTGGCGATGATAAACCTCTGGGTATGCTCGCTGGCCATAACATCGACTATCGGCAGCATCGTCCTGCAGGGACCACAGGTTGGCGAAAAAAAATCGACCATAACCGGTAAGGGAGCCTGCTTGACAAAGTCATGGAAATCGTAATCGCCAAGTTCCACCGGCACACCTTTTCCAATCATATTGAGCGGGACCCCACAATGGCCACATGTTGGATGCAGAAATTGTTTTCTTGCCGGAATTCTATTCTTCTTGCCGCATGAAGCACAGGCAACAATGAGATTATTCACGAACTTGCCTCCTCGTTATTATTGATGGCGTCGTAAAAACTCCCAAAAAGGGGACAGCAATCTTCATCTGGTCGTTGTTCGCCCGTAGGAAGCTCTTTACTTAGCCATCCCCTACTTCAGGTTGTTACGATTTCATCATTATTTTTAATCTACCAATATCACCTGAAAAGATAATCGAGATTATAAGCTGGCAGGGGGATCAGGGCAAGGTGGGGTTCGTCATCATGCACCATTGTTCTATGCGATCAAAGGCCTCATCGATCACGGCTAATTCGCCGCCAAATGACAAACGCAGGTGGCCTTCCCCACCTTGACCAAAGGCACCGCCGGGGATGGTGATAACCTTCGCCTCCTGAAGCAGACGGGTGGCCACCTCCTGGGAAGAGGCTGCCCGGAACAGGTATTTGGCCATGACGTAAAATGCTCCTTTGGGCGGCACATAGGAAAAATACTTCTGCAGCCTGTCGAGTCTGACGCAGCACAGAGCCCGTCGTTTGACCAGCGCATCGCGCATTGCCGCAACACATTCCTGCTCTCCGTCAAGGGCGGCAAGGGCGGCAAACTGCGATGGAGTCGGGGCACAGATGGCGGTCGCGTCATGGACTTTCATTATCTGTTCCATCCACATCCCTGCCGCGGCAACCCAGCCCACCCGCCAGCCGGTAAGGGCGTATTTTTTGGAGAGCGAAGAGATGGAAATCACATTATTGCGAAATGCCTCGATGCTGAGCGGATTCACCGGCATCCCGCCGTCATAGACCATATAGTCGTAGGCCTCATCGGTGATGACCACAAAATTATGGGTAACGGCCAGTTTGCAGAGGGTAATGGTCTCAGCATCAGAAAAAACTGTCCCGGTCGGATTACCGGGATTGCAGAGCATTATAGCCCTGGTTTTAGCGGTAACCGCCTTCCTGATCGCCGCCAGGTCTAGGCCCCAGGTGCTGGTCAACGGCACGAATACCGGAATGCCCCCGGCGAGTTGAACCTGTTCAATATAGGAGGCATAGGTGGGAGAAGGCAAAATGACCTCATCACCCTCGTCAACCACCGTCATGACCGTGGCCAGCAGAGCCTCCATGCCGCCGACAGTGACGCAGATTTCACTTTCCGGATCTATTGCCACATTTTTTTCCCTGAGCATATACTGACTGATCTGCCTTCTCAGCGCTGGCATCCCGGTCTGCAGTGAATATTTGCCGCTGCCGGGGTCTTCCCGCAAGGCCCTTATCACCGCCTCGACAATATGCGGCGGTGTGGCAAACGAAGGGACTCCCTGGCCGAGTGAAACACAGCCGTCAATTCCAGCGGCAAGAAGCGCCATCTGCTTGGTGGCTGACGGAGAAATATTGCGCACTCTTCTGCTGAGTCGCGTCGAACAATTATTGTGCCGGGAATCTGTCATAAGCTCTATAGCCCTGCCTTAATCTTCTGGAAATATTTTCCCGGGGTTTAACACCAGGTTGGGATCGAAAAGTTTTTTGATATTTCTCTGCAGCTCGATACTGTGCTGCGACAACTCCATCGACAGATATGGCGCCTTAGCCAGTCCAATGCCATGTTCGCCCGATATTGTCCCCTTTAGCCGCAAAGTCAATTCAAGCAAGGCCCTGGTACCATCATGGGCTAATTCGTGCCTGTCGAGGCTCTGGGTGGTTATATTGAGGTGGATGTTACCGTCCCCCGCATGACCGAAGGCAAAAACTTCGATGCCGTATTTCTCTTCATAAAAAGGCAGCGCATCAACCAGTTCGGCAATGGCGGTAAGAGGGACAACGATATCCTCCGGAATGTACAGCTTTGCATAATCATGGATGCGCAGACTGACCTGGCGACGGACCGCCCAGATCTTTTCCCTCTCCTCGGTACTATTGGCTTTAATCAGCTCAATGGCTGCTTCTGCCCGGGCAATTACGCAAAGAGCCTCCATTTCGGCCGCAACCTGAATCTCTGATCCATCGACCTCAATGATTAAGATGGATGATTTGCCGGCAGGCAGAGAAAAAGGCAGCAGTTCCCCGATAAGGGACAGGCACCGATGGTCAAGAAACTCTATGGCACTGGGCAGGTATCCTTGACCCATGATCGCCGCCACACAGTTCATGGCCGAGACCATATCCCGGAAAACACACATCATCGTTTTGGTGGCCGCAGGTTTGGCGAGCAGCTTTAAGGTCAGCGAGGTAATAATCCCAAGGGTCCCCTCACTACCAACCAGCAGATTCGTCAGATCATAGCCCACGACCCCCTTTCTCGTCTGTACGCCGGTGGTTATCAGCTGGCCGTTGGGAAGGACTGCCTCCAGGCCAAGAATATAATCACGGGTGGTGCCGTATTTGACACAGGCCGGGCCTCCGGCGTCGGTTGCCGCATTGCCGCCGATAGTGCTCAGATCCATACCGGCCGGATCCGGCGGGTAGAACAGGCCGGCTGCATCTGCTGCCAGGCGTACCTGCTGGCTGATAACTCCAGGTTCCACCTTCATGATAAAATTTTTACCGTCGATCACCGTGATCCGGTTGAGTCCTCCGGTGAGCAGTACCACTCCGCCAAGAGACGGCAGGCAGGCACCGGCAAGTCCCGACCCTCCGCCGCGCGGAGTGACCGGAAAACGGAAGACATTGGCCAGCTCCAGTAAGGCTTGAATATCCCCGACACTTTGGGCACGGACAACCAGCTCGGGGGTGTAGGTCAGGGTGGAGGCATCGCCGGCAAACTGCGCAAGCTCCTCAGGGGTACTGAGAATTAATTCAGGGGCGATTCTTTGCCGTATGGCAGCTTTGATCTTATCGGTAACAGGAGAATATTGAACCATGGCGAATAACGGAAGAAGGTTACAACTTCGATCTCAATGACGACCAAAGCCTGGAATAAAGAGATGCTGTTCAATTTTTTTGAGAATGATGATAGCGATGGAAACCAGACCGAGGTAATAGAGGCCGATAATACCGAAGACTTCGGTAAAACGAAAATACTCGGTGGCAATAGTTTTCCCCTCTCCGGTCAGTTCGATACAGGTGACGATGAACGCCAGAGAGGAATATTTGATCAGATAGATAATTTCGTTCCCGCAGCCATGTATTGCCCGGCGGACTGCCTGGGGGATAATGATCCAGACAATGGTCTGGAAAGAGGTAAAGCCCAGAGCCTGGCCACCAAGATATTGGCCGCTTTTAATCGACAGGAGTGCACCCCGCACATATTCCGACTGGTAGGCTCCGCTGCAAAAGGTGAAACCGAGAACTGCGGCAACATAGGGCGTCAGATAGATACCGATATTGGGCAAGCCGAAATAGAGAACAAACAGCTGGATAACCAGCGGTGTCCCGCGAAATACTGCCGCATAGCAATCAGCGATTGTCTTGAGAAATTTGTTGCCATAAGTACGTATGGCACCGGCGATAATACCGATCAAGACTCCGCCCACCGCCGAAGGCACGATAAGGGCGATGGACATGATCAGTCCGCGGTTGAGGCTGCTAAACAGTTCCTGGTAAAAGAGCGACAGTTCCACGATTAGCCCTCGACCTCGGAGAGTTCGTTGAGACGGTCACAAAACCCCTGGGATTTGCTTTTATTGCCGGCTGCCAGGAGTGCGGCCGGGGGACCCTGTTCAACTATCCTGCCGTTTTCTATAAAGAGTATTTCATCGGCCAGGTTATAAATCAGACTGATCTGATGGGTGGCCATAATCATAGTCATCCCTTTGACGGCCAGACCTTTGATGACGTTGATTACTTCGCCGATCAAGGTAGGGTCCAGAGCTGAAGTCGGTTCATCAAGCAATAAAATCTTCGGGTCCATGGCCAGTGCCCTGGCTATCGCCACCCGCTGTTTCTGTCCCCCGGACAGCTGCGCCGGATAGAGAGTCTCTTTGTCGCCCAGGCCGACCTGCTCCAGTTCCAGTCGTGCCCGTTGTTCGGCCTCTTTTTTCGGCATCTTTTTTACTTTACGCAGGGCAATGGAGATATTATCGAGAGCGGTCAGGTGGTCAAAAAGATTGAAATCCTGGAAAATCATGCCAACCTGCTGTCTCAACCGGTAGATATCCTGCTTCCGGGTGAACTGGATGCGCTCATTATCCAGCTCGATCTCACCGGCATCCGGCACGACGAGACAGTTAATGCATTGCAGCAGGGTACTTTTCCCTCCCCCGGAAGGACCGATAAGGACCTTTATTTCACCCTTTGCCAGCTCGATGCTTACCGAGTTGAGAATAGTGCTGTCCCCATAAGATTTAGTGATATTGTGCACCCGAAGAATCGGCATTTTTTCAGTCATCATTGATTTCCATGCTGAGAATAGCCCGGAATACGGACATATTGTTCCAGTTTTCGTAAGCCTATGACCCCTGCCCAGGTGAGGAGAAAATAGATAATCCCGGCAGTAATGTACAGTGCCAGGTGCTGGTAGGTACGAGAGGCAACAAACTGGGTCCTGGCCATAATCTCAGGTGCCCCGATAACAAAAGCCAGCGCGGAATCCTTGAGGATGATGGAATATTCATTGGACCAGGCCGGAATCGACATCCGCAGTATCTGGGGCAGCACGATGCTCTTTATTGCCTGCATATCGCTCATACCAAGACCACTGGCAGCCTTGAACTGGCCATGAGGCAGCAACAGAATCGCCCCCTTGAAAATATTGGCCTGATAGGCTCCGGTTGTCATACCCAGGACTATAGAGACCGTGGCAAAGGCGCTGAAGTTGAGACCCAGAAAGGAAAAGAGGCCGAAATAGAAGAGAAAGAGCAGAACCACCACCGGTACGCCTCGAAATATCCAGACGTAGGCGGTCAAAATATATCGGATAAAACGATTGCCATAAACCAGGCCGACCGACATGAAAATACCGATAAAAAGGCCAAGAAACATGGCGAAGACCACTATCCCGGCGGTAAGAAATGATCCCTGCAGGAGATACGGCAAGGAATCAAGGACGACGGATAACGCATTTTGCATCGAGTTACCTGGACGATTGAGACAAGGATGGTTGCAGCAATGACGGGTGGAGAAAACCCGGAAACGCAAAAAGACGGGTCCACATTGATACTTGCTGTGGATCCGTCTTTACTCTAGCCCTATTTGTTTAAACTGTATTTTTCAATCAGTTTATTCCATTCAGGAGAGGCCTTAAATTTAGTGAGGGACGTGTTCACTTTTTCCAGCAGCTCTTTTTCATCCTTGCGAACAGCATAGCCGAATTGCTCGTCATGCATACCGAACGTACCGATAATGTGTACGTCTTTTTTAGAGGTCGCGTCTTTTGCCGGAGCATCGTCCATTGCTGCCGCATCAATCCTGCCGTTCAGTACATCTTCTATGGCAAGCGGCGAGGAGCTGTAGTAGCGGAGTTCAAAGTTCCATCCTTTTTTCGGTGCTTCTTCCTTCAGCCATTTGGCCTCGGAGGTTCCCTGCTGCACGCCAATGGTTTTTTTACCGGTCAAAACCTGGTCAACGGTCAGCGGAGAGCCTTTCTTGGTGACCATTACCTGTTTGATGACCCAATACGGAATGGTAAAGTTGACCTGCTTGGCCCGCTCTTCGGTAATGCTCATCCCCGATGCGATGATATCGATTTTTTTGGTCAGCAGGCTGGTAATAATTCCATCCCACTCGATTGGCTGGTGGGTAACTTCTACACCGATATCTTTGGCAATCCAGTTCATTGCTTCCACATCAAATCCACTTGGCGTGCCGGTTTTGTCGATAAAGGCAAATGGTGGGAAATTTGCGTCAATACCATTAACCAATTTATCGGCACCAAAAGAGCTCCCCGCAAAAACCAGTGTCAGCAGACTGCACAAAAGACATAAATTTTTTCTCAGCATTTTCCCCTTCCTTTGTTGTTAGTTTTCTTTATTGTAAATTTTTCTCCATACCCGCAACCCTCATTGCAGGCCTTATAACATATCCTATTTTGATTATTTGGTAAAAACCTAAAATTGCTGCTCTGGTAAAAACCAGAGCAGCGGTGCTGGCTCCGTTCAAGGCGATCATGCACTGGTCAAAAACACCGTTACTTCTCCATCCTGAAAAACATAGTCTTTGCCTTCTGTTCTCAACTTTCCCCGTACTCGGGCGGCAGCCCACGACCCGGCCGCAACCAGGTCATCGTACGGAACCACCTCTGCCCGGATAAAATGTTTTTCAAAATCGGTGTGAATGACACCGGCCGCCTGTGGTGCCCTGGTGCCCTGCTTGATGGTCCAGGCGCGGGTTTCTTTTTCACCGGTTGTAAGGAAAGAGATAAGATCCAATAAGGAATATGCCGCCCGGGCAAGACGGGCAAATCCGGATTCTTTCAAGCCGAGTTCCGCCAGAAAGACTTCAGCCTCCATTTCGTCCATTTCCGAAAGTTCAGCTTCAATTTTAGCAGAGACACACACCAGTCCATCACCGTGGCAATCGGCAAAAGCCTTCAATTTGCTGACATATGGATTGTCAGCACCTTCAGAGGCGAGATCGTCCTCACCCACATTGGCGACATACATGACTTTTTTACTGGTAAGCAGTTGCATCTCCCTATCCAGCAGTATCTTTTCCTGTTTATCCAGCTGAGCTATTCTGGCCGGTTTTTCCGCTTCCAGCACGGCTTTAATTTTTAATAAGCCACTCAGTTTTATCTGGGCATCCTTATCCTGTCCACGTGCTTTTTTTTCCTCCGACAATACCTTTTTATCGACCACATCCAGATCTGACAGAATCAGCTCCAGATTAATTGTTTCCACATCGCCAACCGGGTCTATTCCACCGTGAACATGGGTTATATTGTCATCATCAAAGCAGCGGACTACATGGGCAATGGCGTCAACACTTCGAATATGTGCAAGAAACATATTACCCAGCCCTTCCCCTTTGGACGCCCCCTTTACCAGTCCGGCAATATCGACAAATTCAATCGTAGTGGGAATAATTTTATTCGAGGTGCCGAGTCTTGCTAAAACATCAAGTCGTCGATCGGGAACACGGACGATTCCAATATTTGGTTCAATAGTACAAAAAGGGTAATTACTCGCCTCTGCACCGGCCTTGGTGAGGGCATTAAACAACGTTGATTTGCCAACATTGGGCAAACCGACTATTCCAATTTTCATTCCTGGTACTCCTGCTGTTTTGTGCTAACCCCGGTAAACGGGAAGAAAGCCGGGATTCTTTTCAAGACCCCCCTGGTGGGGTATCAGTACCTTGAGACAAATTATGTTATTAAAAATAAGTACATAATCAGTAAGGTACTAATATTATATATCTGCGGGGTTGCTGCGTTAAACCACCGCGCTTTTTACAAACAAAAAACAAGCAGGAACGAGCCAATCACGCCAGAATTAAACCGGACGGTTGTACCATTAAGAAAGGTTCTGTGCATTAGGAATCTCGCCTATCCGGTGCAAATGCTTGATCAACCGGCAAACTCAGGAACCGGCACAGGTTCAAATAACTTCAGTTGATTGAGAGGTAAACTCCACCAGTTTTTTGTTATGGTGGAAGCTCAGACTGGCTACAGCGATCAGGCAATTTCGGGTTGAGGCAAACATAACAACCACAAGCCCAACTACCTGCATAACCTATTGATTTCTATTATATTTAAATCTATTTCATGGTAAAGGCAAACAAAATCTGCTGTCACTTCGGTGCATCCCTTCCAGCTGAAATGATATCGTCCTTGGTATACACGGCCACCTTTTTCGCCTTTTCGTCACGACCATCTGGACATCGTTTCCCTGTCGAAATTATCCCAAAATAGCTTCCGTGAAGTCAGAATCGCTCCATAGCCTTAAATTCTATCCCGATGCAGGGGTTACCAACCTGCTTATGTAAATTTCCATGCGGAGTGTTTTGGGAAGTAGGAAACTCATTCATTTTTTGAGTAGCAGAAACCAGACCTCGCATTCAGCTGGGTTTCTGATCTTTTATGGTGATTTCATAGAGAGTTCCACCTTTCTCTCTATTTCTACAAGTGATTCGGCCGCCGTGTTCTTCAACAATTTCCTTGGCAATTGCCAGACTAAGACCGGTTCCCTGATGATGATGCAAAAGATCAGGTGAAAAGAGACCGTCAAAAACTCCTTCGCTTAAAGGCGAATCCGATCCGAGACTGGCATCGCCGACTTGAATAATAAGATCCGCTGCTTTTTGCTGGCAGTTGATCGTGACCTGCTGCGTTTCGTGAGATTCTTTCATCGTATTATCAACAAGATACACAATAGCTTCTGTTAAAAGCGCCCAATCAGCAAAGATTTCTATATTTTCATCACAACAGAAAACCACTCGACCAGCGGGCAGTGAATCACTTAATGTATTGATAATATTGCTAATAATTAAAAACGGGGCTTTTAACGAAGGGTTGAGTGTTATGCCATCTTTAATGAAATAATATCTCGAAATTTTCTCAACCAGTTCCTGGATCTTCAAACCGGATTGTCGCACTAAATCCACATAGCCTTTTGCTTTTTCGGAAAGATCCTCCAGGTTGCTGAGCAAATCACTGCCCATTATTATGCCATTGAGGGGCGTCCGCGTTTCATGCCGTAGGATGTTTAATGCCGTTGTCTTCAGTGTATCAACTTCCTCAATTCTATTGAGCTTGGAATACACTTCAAGTTTAGCAACAAGCTCACCCTCATCGTATGGTTTGGTAAGGTAATCATCGGCTCCGGCTTCATACCCATTCAAACGGTCATCAATCAGCGACATTCCGGAAATCATAATTATCTTGGAAAATCTATGCTCTGACTGTGCTCTTATACGACGACAGACTTCATAGCCATCTATCCCGGACATTTTAACATCAAGCAAAATTATTTCCGGATGGTATGAGTTGAGAATAATCAGAGCCTCTTCCCCGGAGGTTGCCCATCTACATTCATATCGTTGATGAAACCGTAATATCTCCAGCAGTATCTCGACATTTAACGGTTCATCGTCAACGATGAGCACTTTAATATTTTTTTTCATAAAGATCCTCTGGGGAAGCTCTGTTCACTCAGCCTTACTGTCCGACATCAATGGCCGGGTAATCGAGAATATAATGTAGCCCTTTCGATTCTTTTCTAGCCAGCGACGCTTCAATTATGAGTGATGCAACCAGCGATATATTTTTCAATTCAAGCATGTTCGGAGTTATTTGAAATTTACCAACTATCTCTTCTATTTCTTTACGTACTTCTGCTATTCTTTGTTGTGCTATCATCAAGCGAGACTCTTTTCTGACAATGCCAACATAATTCCACATTACTCTTCGAATTACATCCCAATTATGATTTATGAGTATTTCCTCGTCGATTTTTTCTTTGTTATCATTCTCATAATGATAAGGTTTGCTGTTTTCCCTTATGCCAATTGAAGACCAGTTGCTTTCACAATATCTAAATACGTTTTCAGCATAAACAACAGCTTCAAGAAGACTATTGCTCGCTAATCGATTTCCACCATGTAATCCTGTGCAAGACGTCTCTCCCAAGGCAAAAAGACCATCTACGGTGGTTCGGCCATGTAAATCCGTTTTTACACCGCCACAGAGATAATGCGCTGCAGGTACAACCGGAATCGGCATTTTTGAGATGTCTATGCCCAGAGACAAACATTTTTCATAAATAGTTGGAAAGCGCTCCTGTAAGAAAGCCTTACTCTTGTGGCTAATGTCGAGATAAACACAATCTGCTCCGGTTCGTTTCATTTCCGTGTCAATAGCCCTGGCAACCTTGTCTCGAGTAGCCAGTTCCATATCTACGGGTTCATATCTTTCCAGGAATCTTTGGTTATTTTGATCTAAAAGGATTGCACCTTCGCCTCTCACCGCCTCTGATATAAGAAAGTTTTTAGCCTGGTGATGATAAAGGCAGGTTGGATGAAACTGAACAAATTCCATATTACTTACTGCCGCACCGACACGATGTGCGACCGCCACCCCATCCCCGGTAGCGATATCCGGGTTACTTGTGTAAAGATAGACCTTTCCTGCCCCGCCCGTGCAAAGAACGACGACTTTAGCTACAAAAACTTTAACTATCCCTAATTCATCGATTACATATGCCCCGACACATCTTTTTTGTGATTTTTCCCCATTAGCCGTTTCTTGTTGTTCCGTAATAAGGTCGACACACATATGGTTTTCGTAAAGAGATATCTTCTTATTATATCCCACACTTTCAACCAAAGCCCTTTCTATCTCCCGTCCCGTTAAATCGTATGCATGGGCAACTCTTCGTTTGGAATGTCCACCTTCTCTTCCCAGACTGAGTTTTCCATCTTTTTCCTTTACAAACTTAACACCTAATTCGATAAGCTCCTTGACGCGCTCGGGTCCATTTTCAACGACCATTCGCACCACTTTTTCATCACACAAGCCATCTCCAGCTTTCAGGGTGTCACGGATATGATCTGCAAAACTATCTTCGCTATTTAAGACAGCCGCAATCCCACCTTGAGCAAGGTTCGTCGCCGTATCAACTTCCTCCTTTTTAGTTATAACATTCACCGTTCCCAACCGGGAAGCTTTCAAGGCAAGCGATAATCCGGCAATGCCACTTCCAATAATCAGAAAATCTGATTCCATTTCACACAACCCCCAAGAGAAAAATGTTTCACGTGAAACATATAATTAAAAGAAAACAGCAACAAAACCTAAAAGGTTTTTGCCAAAAATAGCAAGGACTTGTTGATTCTGAACAAAAAAAGGCATTTGAAACACGAAAAGAGAATATTTATCGAGATATTTTTAATTGAAACGATTATTTTGCGCTAATTAAAATTTTTCCTTAAAGGAAGTAAAAGATGACGCCGTCAGCAAAAATTATCGCGGTTGCAAACCAAAAGGGTGGGGTGGGAAAAACGACTACCACTATAAACCTCTCTGCTGCCCTTGCGAAAAAACGAAAAAAAGTTCTTCTTGTCGATTCAGACCCTCAAGGCAACGCTTCGAGTGGCGTCGGGATAAACATGAAAAAAGTGAAAGCCCACCTATATCATGCCTATTCAGGAGGGTATTCTATCACTGACATCCTCAGAAAAAGCGGCGTAGAAAATCTTGATATACTTCCGTCGAGCATAGATCTCGTTGCAGCAGAAATCGAAATGATAACTGTGGAAAACAGAGAAACAAGACTGCGCCTCTTGTTGGAACCGGTTCTTGAATTGTACGATTATATCATTATAGATTGTCCACCTTCTCTTGGCTTATTGACAGTGAATGCGTTGACATCAGCGAACTCTGTGCTCATCCCGATGCAATGTGAGTATTTTGCCATGGAGGGGCTTGCGCAACTTGTCAATACAATACGATCGGTGAAGAAGTCTTTTAACAAATCACTGTATATCGAAGGGTTAGTTTTGACTATGTTTGACAAACGTAACAGGCTCACCCATCAGGTTGCGGCAGAGATTAAAACCCATTTCAAAGACCAGCTCTATAAAACTGTCATTCCAAGGAATGTCAGACTGAGCGAGTGTCCAAGTCACGGACAGACCATTATTGATTACGACAAATCGTCCACCGGCGCGGTCTCCTACATAAACCTCGCTAAAGAGTTCCTGACTAATCAGAGGAAATTATAATGAGTAAAAAAACAGGACTAGGCCAGGGAGTGGGCCTCCTTTTCGGTGAAGAGCAGGAAAAATTTTTTGAATGTAATATAAACAAGATAATTCCTAATAAGTACCAACCAAGAACACACTTCAACCCCGACGATCTCCAGGAATTGGCTGATTCGATCCGGGAAAAAGGTGTTATCCAGCCACTAATAGTAACATCTGGATCAAATGATAATTTCGAACTTATCGCAGGTGAGAGAAGGCTGAGAGCATCAAAACTTGCAGGTTTATCCCACGTACCGGTAATCGTTCTCGAAGTTGACAATGAAGACAGTTTACTCGAGTTAGCCCTTATAGAAAATGTGCAGAGGACTGACCTCAATCCCATAGAAGAGGCGGAAGCCTATAAAAAACTTATCGAAAAGTTCGGGTATACACAGGAAGAGACAGCGAAAAGAGTCGGGAAACAACGCTCGACAGTAACTAACATGCTGAGATTATTAAAACTTCCGGAAATAATACGGAAAGATATAACAGATGGGCTTTTGAGTGAAGGCCATGGCCGTGCGCTGGTAAAGCTGGCCGATGAACCGTTAAAAATTCAAGAGATCAGAAACATTATTATTAAAAACGGACTTTCAGTTCGACAGACAGAAAAAATTATAAAAAAAGCGACGACTGCGCATTCCAGGCCCAAAAGACCTATCCAGCCTCCTGCTGAAGAAATACCGCTCTCCTACAAAAACTCTTTGGTGACACAACTTACCAATCGCTTAAACTCGAAAGTGGCAATTACTCAAAACGGCACAAGAGGAAAAATTGAAATAGAATATTATTCCCTCGATGACCTTGATCGAGTCGCAGATTTATTGCTGGGAGAATAATAAATGCTATGAAGCATTCTCGATACAGACCCTAAAACCAGACAATTGCCGAAATTCTAACAGTATTCCCACCATTGTTTGGTTTTTTTCAGCCTATCTGAATATCCCCTGAAGAAAACAAAGCTTTGTCGAGTACCAATCTAAAAAGCCAATCCGACTCATTTAGATGAGAGATGAATCTTTCAGCGAGATCGCAAATGTCATTGTTTTTCCACATGATTCATCTCTATTATTTCCCTCTGGTAAAGCAAAGACCGCCTGAAGTAAATTGTATCCCTATTCTTTCTAATGTGATAATAAATCTCCATCAAATAACTTCCCTGTAAATTCTCCTCTCTTTAAAGTGATATCAAAATATTAGCGATGTTAATATCTTCCAGCTTTTTGCGTTCATCTTCATTTATCATTAAATTTTCATTCCGGCGGACACTTTTCTTGAAAAGGTGTCTCGTCTGTGCATCCATTGCAGTTTCTCTCAGTTTATCAGCCTGCGGAGGTCAGACCGAGCACACAAGGACTATAGCCGTCCAGCAAACAGAGCATAGAGTGTCAGAAACGACCTTGCGTGCTTCGGTGGGATCGTATAAGGCCCAATCGGTATCAGGTGATTATGCCGGCTATGCATCCCTCAATCAATTTATCGAAGAAATGGTACAGAAGCACGGTTTTGATCGAGACTACCTGAGAGGTCTTTTTTCTCAGGCACATCGCAAAAACTGGACCCTTCGATATCTTGCCAAATTCGATCAGGCCGTGAAGGGTAAGCCTTTTCCGGGAGGATGGACCCGATATCGAGCCAAGTTCGTGGATGAGCTCCATATAGAGGAAGGACTAGAATTTGCCCACCGCTATAGCACCGCTCTCAAACGTGCCTCGCTACAGTACGGAGTTGCTGAGGAGTATATCCTTGCCATCCTTGCGGTAGAGACCAGATTTGGCGGTAATGTGGGCAATCACAGAGTTATTGATGCGTTGACTACGCTCAGTTTTGATTACGCCCGTCGGGGCGAATATTTCCAGAGTGAACTTGAAAACTTTTTGCTGATGACCAGCGACGAAAGAATTGATCCGACCCAACCAGTAGGATCATTCGCCGGAGCAATGGGACTTGGGCAGTTCATGCCCAGCAGTTTCCTCTCGTTGGCAGTTGATTTCAACATGGATGGCCGTCGTGATCTCTGGGATCCGGAAGACGCAATTGGCAGTATCGCCAATTATTTTGCCAACCATGGATGGAAGTCCGGACAGCCAGTGGTAACGCCCCTTACATATAGAGGCACAGTTACCCTGGAACCTGGCCTTAAAAAGCAATATACCCTGCTTGAAATCGAGCAGGCTGGTCTATATCCCATTCGTCCATGTACTACCGACGGTCCTTTCCATCTGCTCGTGCTGCATCATACCGGCTTCGATCAATACCTTATCGGACACCCTGATTTTTATACCATTACCCGCTACAACCATAGCGTCTATTATGCCATGGCTGTCCATGAGTTGGCCCAGGCTATCAAGCAACGGCTACAATAAACAGTAATATCAAAACGTTACCGGTGTTTGAAAAACACCATTTCCAGGTCTTCGTCTCGTTTACAAAAAATAGAATTTTCCGAAAGAAGGATAATTACGTTTGCCGTTCAGTAGTAAAACGGCTGTTATACAAACAGCCAATACATATTTTGAGGACCAACGGATTGTTCGGAAATATTGAGAAATATGCTTGGAAAAATAAGGAATTGAAAAAATTACTGGCGGAGAGGGAGGGATTCGAACCCTCGGTGGAGTTTTACCCCCACACTCGCTTAGCAGGCGAGCACCATCGGCCTCTCGGTCACCTCTCCCCACAATAATAATTTTTTTTGGCGGAGGAAGTAGGATTCGAACCCACGGTACTTTCGTACAACGGTTTTCAAGACCGCCGCCTTAAACCACTCGGCCATTCCTCCGTGGAGCACTTTGTACCATCTGCTCCTATTTATGTCAACAATATGCATTCGAAAATATTTGTATTGATGCTGTTTTTCACAATTATGTAATAATCATTCGATAAATTAACTTGTTTTTGTTATTATCTTGCAAAAATAGTTATTAACTTACTCCTCTACCAGCGATTTTTTTCATTAATATGGCTCCTACAAGTGATATATCCAGACAGTTAGAAGACCTGACTGCCCTCTACGAAATAACCAAACAGCTTGCTTCGTCTCTGGAGCTTCGTGATTGTCTCGAAAAAACCATGCAGATTCTTTCCGAAATGAAATTAATGGAAAACGGTACTGTAACGATTGTCAATCCGACCACAGGCAAACTGGAAATAGAGGTGGCTCACGGTTTGACTGCTGAGGGCAGAAAAAGAGGAAAATACAAAATAGGCGAGGGAATAACCGGCCGGGTGGTTTCTACAGGACAGCCAATCATTGTTCCACAAATTTCTGAAGAGCCGCTTTTTTTAAACAGAACCAGAGCACGGGGAAATGTATCAGAACAAAAAAGATCTTTCCTGTGTGTGCCCATCAAAGACGGTCATAACGTCATAGGAGCCCTCAGCATTGATCGATTTTATAAAGATGGCATAGGTGAACAGGCTAACACCGATCTGCAGTATTTAACGGTTCTTTCGAGTATTATTGCCCAGACAGTGGTTCGAATTCAGAAGGTCAACAGGGAAACCGAAGAACTGTATACGGAAAATCTTAAATTAAAAAGAGAACTCTCAGAAAAAAACAAGATCAACGATATTATTGGCAATTCAAGCCGGATGCAGGATGTTTACGAAATGATACACCGGGTTGTCGATTCCAATGCAACCGTACTGCTGCGCGGCGAATCTGGTACTGGAAAAACCCTTGTGGCTAAGGCCTTGCATTATAACGGCAAAAGAAGAGCAAAACCTTTTATAGTAGTCAACTGTTCGGCACTTCCCGAAACGCTTCTCGAATCCGAGTTGTTTGGTCATGAGAGAGGTGCTTTTACCGGAGCAACTGATAGAAAAATTGGCAGATTCGAGCAGGCAGAAGGTGGAACTCTCTTTCTTGACGAGATTGGCGAAATCAGTAATTCGGTGCAGGTAAAACTGCTGAACGTCGTCCAGGAAAGGACTTTTCAAAGACTTGGATCAACCAAACAGCTTACCTGTGATGTTCGTCTTGTTGCTGCGACCAACAGAGACCTTGAAAGTGCTGTTGCTGATAAAAGTTTTCGTGAAGATCTCTATTACCGGCTCAATGTTTTTCCCGTCTATATGCCGCCGCTTCGTGAAAGACGCACAGATGTTCTGTTGATTGCAGAATTTTTCCTCACCAAGTATGCCAAAGAGAATAATAAAAATATCAGAAGAATATCTACCTCTGCCATAGATATGCTTATACAATATCATTGGCCCGGAAATGTTCGGGAATTGCAAAACTGCATAGAACGTGCGGTCATCATCTGTGACGGAGATACTATTAAAGGAATTCATCTTCCTCCGACTCTTCAGACAGCGGAATCATCAAAGAGAGAAAATCCTTACTCTTTAGCTGTAGCAGTTGAAAATTTTGAAAAAGAACTCATTGTTGAAGGGTTAAAAAGAAACAATGGAAATCAGACCAGGACGGCCAAGGATCTCGACACCAGTCTACGAATTATCAACTATAAAATTCACCAGTACAATATAGACCCTAAAAATTATAAAATCTAAACCAATGCGTGTCTTACTCCATGTTTGCTGTGGTCCCTGTACTATTTATCCGCTCACTGTACTGCGTGAGGAGGGTATCTCGGTTACCGGCCACTTTTTAAATCCAAATATTCATCCTTTCAAGGAATTTCAACGCCGGCTTACCACTCTTGAGGATTACGCCAAAGCGAGCAAACTGCCGCTCATTGTTGAGAAGAAGTATGGTCTTACAGAATTTGTGCGAAAGGTCGCCTTTTATGAACAACAAAGATGTACTATCTGTTATCGAATGCGTCTTGAAAAAACAGCATCTCTGGCCCAAGAAAAAGGGTTCGACGCTTTCACCACAACTCTGCTCTATAGTAAATACCAGGGCCATGCAAAAATAATAGCCTTGTGTGAACAATTAGCGCAGCAATACAACGTCTTGTTTTATTATAAAGATTTCAGGGAAGGGTGGCATTATGGTATCGACATATCGAAGGAACGCGAGATGTATCGCCAACCATATTGCGGCTGCATTTACAGTGAACAGGAACGATACGACAAAAGCCTGCGCAAAGGCTGATTTTACTTTTTCGGTTATGAGGTAATATTTATGCTTTCCATTTTGGTTGTAGCAACTCGCAACAAGAATAAACTTCGCGAATTTCGCGAAATACTCAAAGATCTCCAGATAGAAATACGCAGTCTCGATGACTTTGGCCCGACTCCGGAAGCGATCGAAGATGGCGATTCTTTTGATGAAAATGCTTATAAAAAAGCCATTCATACTGCCAAAGTCCTTGGTCTTCCGGCAATAGCCGACGACTCCGGTCTTGTTGTCGATGCCCTCAACGGGGAACCAGGCGTATATTCAGCCCGGTATGCCGGAGAAAAGGCCACTGACGAAGAGAATTGCCAAAAATTGCTCAGGGCCCTGCAGGGCGAAAAAAACCGCAGTGCTCATTTTCAATGCGTTCTTTCAATTGCCGTACCATCCGGTCCTGCCTTGACATACGAGGGAAGATGCGATGGAACTATAATTGATGAGAAGAGGGGAGACAATGGCTTTGGCTATGATCCTATTTTCTATTTTGAAGAACTGGGCAAAACTTTTGCCGAACTCTCCATGGAAGAAAAGAACAGGGTTAGTCATCGCGGTAAGGCTTTAGCTGAAGTCAAGGCTGAAGCGACGATGATCAAAAAATGGCTGGACCAGCGTTTACGGGAAGAAAAACCGCCAAAACCGGATCACAGCCAGTTTGAACATAAAGACTGGTCCGATGAGATGTAACACTTCACTCGACTTTTAATTCCCTGGTTAAGAGGTCTTTTACGGCCTCTGAACAGGTTTTTCCCTGGTATAGTATGTTATAGACCTGGTCAAGAATGGGCATTTCTATCTTCATTTTTCGGGCGAGGTGGTAGGCTGACTGGGTAGTTTTAATTCCTTCAGCGACCATGTCCATTTCGTTGTTAATCTCATCGAGAGTTTTACCCTTCCCGAGTTTTAAACCCACCGTTCTGTTTCTACTGAGGTCACCGGTGCAGGTGAGCAGCAGATCGCCAAGCCCGCTTAAACCGGCAAAGGTTGCCGCTTCGGCATGCATGGCTGCTCCAAGTCTTTGTATTTCAGCAAGTCCACGGGTTATAAGTGCCGCCCGGGTGTTCTGTCCATACCCCAACCCGTCGCAGACACCAGCGGCTATTGCGATTATATTTTTCAGAGCCGCACTTATCTCAAGTCCAATAACATCGGAACTGGCGTATACCCGAAAAAAATCAGTCCCAAATACCTGCTGTATTTCTTTTGCGACAGCTAAATCAGCGAAACCGATAGTGACAGCTGTTGGCACTTTTACGGCAACTTCCTTGGCAAATGAGGGCCCGGATATAACACCCAGTTGTATCTTTTTTGAAGGGTCATTATGTTCGGTGAGGATCTCACTCATGACCTGAGTCATGGTCATGAGCGTTGTATTTTCAATGCCTTTTACCGCAGATACGATTCGACAATTATGGATAAGGAAAGGTACTATTATCTCAAAGACCCGGCGGTACGCATGAGAAGGTACCGCCATGACAATGAGATGGGTTTTTTCTACCGCCTTCTGCAACTGGTGTACTACTTGAATATTTATAGGAAACAAACTGCCAGGAAGATATTTTTTATTTTCCCCGTCGCTGATCAGTTTGTCTACATGGTCACTGTTGTGCCCCCACAAATAAACGGTATAACCTTTCCCAGCCAGAAGAATCGCCAGCGCAGTTCCCCATGACCCCGCACCAATTACCGCAATTTTACCGCCTTTATTCAGAATGTTCTTCATCTGTGGTTGGCTCTGTTTCATCGCTTTGACTTAATTCGACGTTGATTTCGTCATCGATGACTTCTTCATCGTCATCGCTGCTGGTGTCTTTGGCCACACTATCAAGACTTACAACCCTTTCATTTTCGTCGAGATTAATCAGTTTTACTCCCTGGGTACTTCGGCCAATAACTCTGATGGTACTCAGGTCCATGCGGATCATTTTGCCCGAATCGGCAATAAGAATGACCTCTTCCTCATCATCGACCTGCTTGGCGGCAATGACATCGCCGTTTCGCTCACTTCTCTTAATCCCTCTTACGCCTTTACCACCGCGTTTCTGCAGTCTGTATTCTTCAATAGGGCTTCGCTTGCCAAAGCCGTTTTCGGTCGCGATAAGAACCGAGTTATTCGAATTAATGACAATCGCGCTGACCACAAGGTCATCAGCACCGAGCCTTATCCCCCTTACCCCGGCTGCGGTCCTGCCCATCGTCCGTATATCGGTTTCCGCAAAATGAATACACATACCTTTTTGGGTAACGAGCAGGATGGTGTCATCGCCATTGAGCAGATGGGCGGCTATGATTTCATCCCCCTCATTGATGGTCAGCGCTCGTTTACCTTTACGCAATGGCCGGCTGAATTCCTGCAGACTGGTCTTTTTAATTCGGCCGGATTTAGTGACCATGAGAATAGTTTTTTCATTTGATTCATCATCAAAGCTGACTATTGGCAGAATTGCGGCAAGTTTTTCGTCTTCTGCGAGGTTGAGCAGGTTGACGATAGCCTTTCCCCTGGCGGTTCTGCTGGCAGACGGCAACATATACACCTTACGCCAAAAAACCTTGCCCTGGTTGGTAAAAAACAAAAATGTATCCAAAGTCGACGCAACATACAGATCGGAAACAAAATCTTCTTCAATATTCTTAACGGCTGTTACCCCTTTGCCCCCTCTGTTCTGGGATCGGTAGAGTGAAACCGGATTTCTTTTTATATATCCTGAGTGGGTGATGGTAATAGCCATATCCTCAGGGGCAATCATATCTTCAGGAAGAATTTCATCGGTAGCGTCGATTATTTCCGTACGGCGATCATCACCATACAATTCCTTCAGTTCGTTAAATTCATCCTTAATTATTTGCATGACCAACTCTGGGTCGGCAAGAATTGCTTTTAATTTTTCGATTTCCAGCATTATTTCTTCATAATCCCGGACAATTTTTTCCCTCTCCAGTCCAGTCAACCTCTGCAGTCGCATATCGAGAATAGTCTGTGCCTGGATTTCACTGAGTGCATATCGCCGAATTAATTCATCCTTAGCTTCCTGCGGACTATTCGAAGCCCTGATCAGGGCAACCACATCATCAAGATTATCCAGGGCAATCTTTAACCCTTCCAGAATATGAGCTTTTTCTTCAGATTTTCTCAGTTCAAAGGCGGTTCGCCGGTAGATGATAACCTTTCGATGAACTATAAAATGTTCAAGAATCTGTTTTATATTGAGTATTTCCGGCTTGTTATTAACAATTGCCAGTAAAATGATACCAAATGACTTCTGCATTTGAGTCATCGAATTAAGCTGATTGATGACTATATCGGCAATTTCGTCTTTTTTCAGCTCAATGACAACTCGCAATCCGTGTCGGTCCGATTCATCGCGAACTTCGGATATGGAATTGATTCTTTTATCTTTGACCAGCTCGGCAATTTTTTCGACCAGGCTGGCTTTGTTCACCTGATAAGGTACTTCGGTGATAATAATGGCCTCTCTTTTGCCCTCTTTTATCTTTTCGATATGGGTGAGTGCCCGTATCACAATAATACCTTTACCGGTCTCATAGGCTTCTCTTATTCCAGCCCTGCCGCAAATCTGTCCTCCGGTGGGAAAATCAGGACCGGTGATGATAGACATTATTTCATGAACCGTGATGTTCGGATCATCTACCATGGTGATCAGGGCATCTAAAACCTCAGTGATGTTATGCGGCGGAATATTTGTCGCCATACCCACAGCAATTCCCGAAGATCCGTTAATTAATAAATTAGGAATCTTACTCGGCATAACTGCTGGTTCATTCAGGGAGTTGTCGTAGTTAGGAATCCAGTCTACCGTCTCTTTGTCGAGATCGTTGACAATTTCCCGATCAATCCTCGTCATTCTCGCTTCGGTATATCGCATAGCCGCAGGAGAATCACCATCCATTGAACCGAAGTTGCCTTGTCCATCAACGAGCGGATACCTCAAAGAAAAATCCTGGGCCATTCGCACGATAGTGTCATAAGCGGCAGTATCGCCGTGGGGATGATACTTACCTATAACATCACCGACAATTCTGGCCGATTTGACGTAGGGACGGTTATAATGGACTCCCAGTTCCCGCATCGCGAAAAGAGCTCGTCTATGTACCGGCTTCAAACCATCGCGAACGTCGGGCAGAGCACGGCCGACGATGACACTCATGGCATATTCGAGATAGGATTTCTGTAGCTCTTTTTCTATGGAAATTGTCGTAAACTTCTCACTGCTTTTATCAGTATCTGCGCTCATAAGTAAATATCTGCTTTTTAATTAACTTGGTTGAAAATGGGCACCAGTGTATGTCCCATGTATCGAGGTTAGTACCCGGTAAATTATTTTCTTTTTTACCTGGAAAATGATTTACCGTGAATACTTACGCCCCACGTGAGGGCACTAAAAGAGTCCCCCTATTTGGGCATTGTAAAGAATCTCGACTTTTTTCCTTTCTACCGGGACTAGATATCCAGGTCAGTCACTTCCAGTGCATGGGTTTGGATAAAATCTCTTCTTGGTTCAACCTTATCACCCATCAATGTGGTAAAAATATCGTCAGCCTGTTCAGCATCGTCAATTGTCACCTGCATGAGAGTCCTGTTTTCGGGATTCATGGTGGTATCCCAGAGCTGTTCCGGGTTCATTTCACCAAGACCTTTATAACGCTGGAGATGACTTCCTTTAAATGATTCATCTCTGATTATTTTCAACATCTCACTCCAGTTAGCTGCGTTTATTTCTTTTTCCTGTCGGGTTGCACCGGTAAAGATAATAGTAAAACCGGTTTGCAGGTACTGCTGGATAGTCGAAAAAAGATTCAAAGCAGTTCTGTACTCGTTGATGAGTGGTATCTGTGGACCAAGTGTTACCATTATCTGGACCTGGCCACGCACCGCAATGTCAAATTCATAACAGTCCGCGCGCCACCGACATGAACGGATATTGCCGATAACAAGTTTATCTTCAGGAAGTTTTGCTTTCAGGTCTCTGACAAAGGACTCATCTTTAAACTGATCTGCAGATTTTATATTATTGTCGAGGAGAAAGTAGAGCAATTCTTCCCAAATATTCATTCGATGCATAAACAGCATAATCCGCTGATAAACAGATAATTTTTCCAACAACTCGACAAATAAGGAACCTTCAACCGTAATCTTTTCCGGACCGGAGAGTTCAATTTTGAAATTTTCGCTGGCCTGAGTAAAAAGATGACTGTTAAGCTTATTCTCATCTAGAAAATATTGTTCTTTTTTGCCTTTTCCCAGACGGTACAGGGGAGGTTGTCCTATATAAACGAAACCGCCTTCGACCAGAGGTGCCATCTGCCGATACAGAAAAGTAAGCAGCAGGGTACGGATATGGGCACCATCCACATCGGCATCGGTCATGATGATAATTTTATGATAGCGGAGCTTTTCCAGGGCAAATTCATCCTTACCAATACCGCAGCCAAGTGCGCCGATAAGATGTTTTATTTCCTCACTCCCGAGAATCCGATCAAACCTGGCTTTCTCAACGTTGAGGATTTTTCCCCGAAGCGGTAAAATAGCCTGGTTTGACCTGTCTCTGCCCTGTTTTGCAGAACCTCCGGCCGAATCACCCTCGACGATGAATATTTCTCGCTTTGCCGGATCTTTTTCTTGACACTCCGCAAGCTTTCCGGCCATCATCATACTGGTCGAGCCTTTTTTGCGCGACAGATCCCTGGCTCTTTTGGCAGCTTCTCTCGCTCGTGCTGCATCGACAACCTTGGAAAGAATTTTTTTGGCCACCCCAGGGTTTTGCTCCAGAAAGAGCGTTAATTTTTCGGCACACACCGATTCAACAATAGACTTTACTTCACTGTTACCAAGTTTAGTTTTGGTCTGACCCTCAAACTGAGGGTTAGGTACACGAACGGAAATAATACAGGTAAGACCTTCCCGCACATCGTCGCCACCCATTTTTTCCCGCATATTTTTCGGGATCATATCGTCGTTGGCGTACTTGTTTATACATCGGGTCAGCGCTGCTCTGAATCCGGCAACATGACTGCCACCTTCACGGGTATTAATGTTATTTACAAAGCTATAGAGCCTTTCTGAGTATCCATCGTAGTGTTGCAGACATATCTCCACCTCCACATTATCCTTGGCAGCAGAGATAAAGATTGGCGGATCAAAGACCGGTGTTCTTTTACGGTTAAGGTATTCCACATAGGAAACAATACCACCGGAAGCATGAAATTTATCTTCTTCGCCACTTCGTTCATCCTTCAGATAGATACGCAGTCCTTTGTTTAAAAAACTAAGCTCCCGCAACCTGCTTTTTACCGTTTCGTAGCTGTAAGAGGTTGTTTCGGTGAATATCTCCGGGTCAGCCGTAAAGGTTATTCTGGTGCCTGTCTTTTCACTTTCACCGATTACCAGCAGTTCCCCCGTTCTCTCTCCGTAACGATACGATTGCTGATATATTTTGCCATTGCGACGAATTTCTGCAATCGTTTCAACAGACAGGGCGTTGACTACCGATACGCCTACTCCATGAAGTCCACCGGAAACCTTGTAGCTCGAATGGTCAAACTTACCACCGGCGTGCAAAGTAGTCATGACCAGTTCAAGAGCGGTCATATTTTCGGTTGGATGCTTATCCACAGGAATCCCACGACCATCATCTTCGACGGAAACGGAATTATCCTCGTGAATTGTTACCCTTATTCGACTGCAATAGCCGGCTAAAGCTTCATCAATACTATTGTCGACAATTTCCCAGATAAGATGATGAAGACCCTCTTCCCCGGTATTGCCGATATACATAGATGGTCTTTTACGCACTGCCTCAAGACCATCCAGAACCTGTATCTGCTGTGCATCGTAGTTATTCGTTAAATCTGTCACACTTGTTCCTTTTATATGATGGCGTCTTAAAAAATATTCCTTCTCTTATATATATTTTTTAATAAGCCATTTTCTATTTCAGGGTTTTACGAGTTTATTTTTTACTAAAACTCAATATATGAGTGGATATTATAACTGCATTGGCATGATTATACTGATAAATCCTTTGTCTTCCTCTGACTTCATAAGACAGGGACTGCTATTTGAGTTGATGTATGCTTCGACAGTCTCGCATTCCATTGCCTGCAGGGTTTCGATAAAATATCGGCAGTTAAAACCAAGGGTAAGCGGTTCTCCGCTGTACACTATATTTTGTTCATCCTTGGCATTGCCGAGATCGGCATTTTGCGACGACAGGATCATTTTGTTCTGCTCTATTTTCAGCTGAATGGTATGAAATATGTCTTCCGTAAAAAGATTTATCCTTTTCAGGGAATCCAAAAAAGGAATTCTGTTTATTTTAAGACAATTAGTCAATTGAATAGCATCAACAATGGCAGAATATTGGGGAAATTCTCCATTTTTCAATCGAATGATCATTACCGCCTGATCATCTCGAAGCACCAGTTGTTTTGGTTCAAAGGAAACTTCAATGGAATCCCTTCCTTCGCAGAATTTTTTCCATTCCTGAATGCCTTTTTTAGGAATAAGGGTAACCTCATTGAGTTGAAGCGGATCCAGGTCTGCAGCCACATCTTTTCTCATAATGGAAAGTCTGTGTCCATCAGATGAGACCATTCTCAGGTAGTAGATATCGTCAATTTTTTCCTTTTCAAAGAGAACAGAAGTCAGCGAGTAGATGTTCTCCTGTTCGTTGGCGATTGAATAGATAACCTTTTCTATCAGTTCTAAAAAAATGTAACTTTCGAAAGTTATAAATTTATCTTCTTCATAATCTGGAAATTCGGGAAATTCATCGTTGGGCATTCCGGCAAGATTGTAGGTACTTAATCCAGCTTTTATTACGACCCAACTGTTTTCGGTCTCTTGAATACTGATTGTTTCAGAGCCGGATTCTCTTACTATTTCGAAAATTTTCTTCGAGGGCAACGTTAAGGAACCTTCGCCATGGATTTCTGCCGGGACAAAAAGCCGCAAACCAACTTCCAGATCTGTACCAGTCAAGCTGAGACCACCAGTGACGGTATTTATAAGAACGTTGGACAATATAGCCAAAGTTCCTTTTTTATTGGTTATATTTTGTAGGCTATTAAGACCTTCAAGCAGATCGTTTTTACTTATTGTACAGTTGAGTGACATTAAGGAACTCCTTTTGGCATATCCTTAGTATATTTATATCTTTTATTACTATTAAGACGACTAATATGTTGAGATGGTATGTAACAGGCTAAAAATTATGGAAATTATTTAAACAACGAACCTATTGGTTTCTTTTTTTTTCTGTTGATAAAAAGTTATGAACAGTATTGTAAACACCTTTTCCATAAACTATGAACAATAGGCTGTGTAATGTCTGTTGAAAACAGTGTTGAAAAAGATAAAACTGTCTTTATGAGAAGATCGAATTTTAACGAAATAATAAAGATTTGATAGCCCATGCTACGGTTCGTAATCTAGTAAAAATAGCTAAAAAATTCAATAGAATAATATAAATAAGCAATGGAAAAAAGAACAGCTGATATTTGTCATGAAAAAATTGATATTTTCATTGCTGATGCTCTGGAAAAACATGTTTTTTCAGCATGTTCCATAGGGTACTTCAAAGTAGGGGAAAGGGGGACGGAAGGCAATATATTCCACTATGGATGTGCGGGCAGGGGGGAAAGTTTTTGTGCGGTTGATGAACGGACCGTGTTTGATCTTGCTTCCCTGACCAAACCTCTTGTTACCTCCCTCAGTATGCTCGCTCTTTTAGAAGAAAATAAAATTAATCTTGATCAAAATATTAATGATTTTTTCAAAGTAAGTATACAAGATCAAAGAAGAATTACTCTGTTTCATCTCTTGACGCATTCCTCCGGCTTACCGGCACATCGTCATTATTATAAAAAGCTGCTATCTATTTCCTGTGAAAAAAGGATGGATAGTCTCATGGAATGGATTCTTGGTGAAAATCTTTTATTTAAACCTGGCAGCGAAATTATATATAGCGATCTCGGTTTTATGCTGCTTGGCATAATTATTGAAAAAGTTTCCGGGCATTCTTTAGATGCATACTGGCGGCGGAAGATTGCTCACCCTTTAGACCTCGAAAATGACCTTTTTTTTGCCAGTAAAGAAAAAAAAGACTCTCGAGTATACGCGGCCACAGGGGAGTGTGGTTGGTCAAAAAAGAGGCTGTATGGAGAGGTTAACGATGATAATTGCCGAGCCTTAGGAGGAGTGGCCGGTCATGCCGGGCTTTTTGGTACAGCAAAAGCGGTTCTCACAATGTGCGAAAATATACTTCTGCAATATACAAGCAGACGGCATCATCCATCTTACAGCTCACAAACCCTCAGAACCGCATTAAACAATAAAAAGGGAAACTGGAGGTTTGGTTTTGATACACCATCGGCAGGTCTGTCCAGCAGCGGTAAATATTATTCCGATCTGAGTATTGGCCATCTTGGCTTTACCGGAACCTCTTTCTGGATTGATCTGCAGCGAGAAATAGCCATTGTCTTGCTTACCAACCGGGTTCTCTGTGGAGAAGACCTCTCTTCGATAAAGAGGTTAAGACCGCTGCTTCATGACGTTCTTATGGCAGATTTAATAAAGGAGTATGGAAAATAAAGAAGGGACTCTTTTTAGTGCCCGTGCTGTGGGGGATACTTTGCTCAACAAAATAATTTTTATGTGAAAAGCACAATAAAATTACTCCTAATTAAAAAATCCGGATGAAAAGAGCTTTCATCCGGATTTTATGGAAAACACCTGGTTTTATTACTGGCAATTACCACCAGCAGATGGTCTGGTCAGCAGCAAATATTTTATCAACCAGTGCATCATAATCTGGATTTTCGGTATTGAGATTAAAAGTGTCGGACTCTCTGTCGCGGGTAACTATCTCCACCAGTGTTTTTACGGTGGCATCCGGTTCGGATCTATATACGTTTAATATCTTCATGGGTTTACTCCTGGCAAGGTTATTTTATACCGTACGGGACGATATGCGTCATGTCGCGAAGTTTTTCACCGAGTTCTTCGATGGTGATAGGCTCTAAACCATTAATCTCGACATTAGCGGGAACTGTGGAATAAACTTCTCCTTCCATGTCACGCAGCATCTCAATGCTTTCCTGATTGAGTTCATCAAGCTTTGGTATTTCTGTATCCATAACAACGCCATAGGCATACATATTCTCAACAGCCAGGCCAAGCGCTGATCGAATTCCATCAACGGCATAATCCTTGTGACGGTACATCAAACACACTTTTTTATATTCCATACCAATATCTCCTTACAGACTAAGATAACAGTCATAATCTTCGATCATAATACCATGCTGCGCCTGTGTCGCCATTTTCTTGGAGGTCAGACCGGCAGGAACATCATCAAC